>CALGPD010000282.1 GCA_937960625.1 uncultured Spirochaetia bacterium
TTAAAAACAACGCGTTGTCAAATTTGTTAAATTATGATAACGCGTTCTTTTTTTATCTGGGCTTTCCCGCAAAACAGGGATAGTCATCAATATATATATTAAAAGTAATGCGTTTTTGATTTGATCCGTCCGCGTTCATAATAAAAATTTGATTGGTAATACCTAAATCAAAAGACCGGCTGAATACTATTTTGCCGCCCGATGATAAATCAGGAGATATACACGTTGAGTTTGTACTGAACAAAAAAACAAAAACGAATAAAATATACTTATACAGGGATTTTTTTAAAAAACATCGGCTTTTTATAAAACACTCCGCAAATAAAAAACACTGCTTTTAAATATTATAATGTTTTGATGCAAAAATTGCAAATTTTATTTTTCTGTTTATTTCTTTAGTTTGTCAATAATTTTTATATTAATTTTTCACTAATGAATACTAATATTAAAAAGAATATAGATAAATTCGCTAATTGATTACATAATCTTCAATATGGGTATCTGCCTATATTTAGTGTTAGCTAATAAGTATATAGTTGTAAAAATTTTATAACCTATGCTTTAAGCAATAGACATTATATAGTTATGGATAAACTGGAGTTGTTCATTTTTTAATTATTAAAAAATTTTCATTTTTATGATTATTCTTTATATTTTGAAATGGAGATGAAATGGATAAAAATGAACTAATTTTTATTAAAAAAATGTTTATCAGGGAATTTAATGAAGAGATAAATATCAATAATTTAAATATTCTGCTGGAAAATAGAAATAAAATTGTATTAAGAAGACTTACTCATCTGGGTAATATCGGGAATAGCCGTTTGACCAAGGAAATAGTTAAACTGTTTTTTCATAACAATATTACCGGGCAAATTTCAGTTTTAATTTCCCTCGGCCAAAAAGAACTATGTAAAAGAGTTCTGCATACTCTTGAAAAAGATATTAATGTTGAAGATGATTTATTCGTTGAAATTTTAAAAACCGCGTTAAAAAATTGTGTTTACGTTAGGGATGTTTTTGCAAAGCAGACAAAAATGAAGCTGGAGGCAATCTGGAGTTCATTAAAATATTTACCTGATAAGAAAGGAAACAAAATTGCGCAAATGACTTATGATTATATATTAAATGATGATAGAACTAATAATATTTTGAAAAAAGCAATATTAGAAGCATACGAAAACGTGTATAATTTTAAGAATATTGACTTTTAATTTAATAATCTCCGAGGGTTGAGATATTGAAACGGGAATGGTTGTTTTAATAGAAAATCATAATATGAGAAGAATTTTGAAACAGATTTTTAGGATTAGTTTAAACCATAATGATGTTTTAATTATTGCTTCAAGTTTTGTTTTTGCCTAGAACCACCCCGGCCGGTTTTGAACATCGAAGTTAAATCTGGCTTTAAATTAAAGAATTTTTTTTTAACCGTAAAAAAAAGATAAATCCAAGTAGGGATCACAAACCTGCGTTCCTTAAAAAATATATTTTGCTAAAAAAAGCCTAGCTTCTTATTTGTCCGTCACCTTGAATTATCCATTTAACAGTTGTTAATTCTTTTAAACCCATTGGCCCCCGGGCATGAATTTTGTTCGTTGATATTCCAATTTCTGCGCCGAGTCCGAATTCCTGTCCGTCAGTAAAACGCGTTGATGCGTTTGTATATACTGCGGCAGAGTCAACGTTTTTAAGGAATTTACGCGCGTTAAAATAATTTTTTGTTAAAATTGAATCACTGTGATGTGAACCGTATGTATTTATAAAGTCAATCGCTTCATCTATTCCTTCAACAACTTTCGCGCTGATTATTAAATCAAGATATTCTTCAGACCAGTCTTGATCCGTGGCTTTATTAGCTTTTGGATAAACTTTTAAGATTTCACCGTCTCCGCGGATTTCAACACCTTTTTCAGCAAGCGCGGACAATAATTCTTTTATGAATGAACAGTCTTTTTCAAAGATTATGTTTTCAATAGCATTACATACACCAGGCCGTTGGGTTTTTGCGTTAATTGCAATATCAATTGCGTTGTCTTGATCAGCGTCATTGCAAACGTAAAGTGTGCAAACACCCTTGTCGTGTTTTACTACAGGTACATGGGAGTTTTCTACTACCATTTTTATCAACGCGCTTCCGCCTCTGGGAACTACGAGGTCTAGATATTCAGGTAGTTTAAGCATTTCATGAACACATTCTCTGTCTGTGCGGTCAAAAAAGCTTATACAATCTTCAGGCAAACCGTTTTCTTTTAATGCCTGCCTTGCAATGTCAGCGAGAATTGTATTTGAATGAAAAGCTTCACTTCCCCCGCGTAGTATTGTGCCGTTTCCTGATTTTAAACAAAGCGCTGCTGCATCAATAGTTACATTAGGCCGGGATTCATATATTATTCCAATTGTTCCAATAGGAACGCGTACTTTACCAATATCAAGGCCGTTTTCAAGAGTATATTGTTCATCCATTAAGCCAACAGGGTCTTTTAATGAAATTATTGTATTAACCCCTTCAATCATTGATTCAACGCGTTTGTCGTTTAATATGAGACGGTCTATCAACGCATCGTTTAAACCTTTTTCTTTACCGGCTTTAACGTCTATTTCATTTGCTTCTTTAATCTCTTTAGTTTTAGACTTGAGCAAATCAGCAATAGTTGATAATACGTTGTTTTTAGTTTTAGTATCTGTTTTTGCAAGAATGCGCGAAGCTTGTTTTGTTTTTTCCGCTACAGAAATAACGTAATCTTTAATACTCATTCAGATACCCTCAGCCTGTCGTATTTAATTTTAATCAGCCTTACTCGATATTGTTTATTAATCCAGTCCTTTAATAATACTTTTCCTCTTTGGGAATAAATAAACCTTTTAATTATATTTTTAACCTCTACATAAGGCCTTAGTTGTTTTTCTTTTTTATCAACAACTTTTAATATAATTCTTTTATTTCCATCTATGATAACCTTACTTACCCCGCCTTTTCCTAATGTGAAAGCGTATTTAACATATTTTGGAAATAAAGATTTTAATTCTCCTTTTTTTAAAAATTGATTAGAAATAAATCCGCTATTTGATTTATAAGCTTCTGAGGCATACTTATTTACAAGGCCTGTAAAGCTCTCGCCTGATTTCGCTGATTTCACAATGGATTTTAATTTTTTTTCGGTTTTTTCCAATTCATCGAAATCGGCGTTCTCTTTTAACTTTATAACGAGATGCTGAAGCTTTACTTTTGGCGGACCATAAAAGTATTTTGGATTATTCTTATAAAACTTTTTCATTTCCGCTTCAGATGCTTTACCTAACTTGCTTCTATATTTACTTCGTATTAAATGGCTTTTTGCTCTATTTATTAACATTAACTTTCTGAAATAAAGTCTTACTTGATTTATATTTTCAACATGACCCATCATTCTAACGCGGCTGACAGCTAAAACTAGTTCATCGTCACTCTCAATGTTATATTGAGATTTAATATCATGCAGCCGTTTTGAAACTTGAGCTTCAGAAACTTCAAGCTGATTTTTTTTAGCATAGATTAAATAGAAGATATCTTCCATTGTTCTTTTTAACATAATTTTTTTTGTTTCAAAATTAAAACTTGGTATATTTTGCCGTGTGCTTTTTAATACATATGACCACTTTGCAAATTCCCTTTGAACATCAGAAAACAAAATTACTTCTTCATCAACCGTAGCAACGATAAAGTTGGCAGCACCTCTTATTCCACTGGTTTTTGGTAATTCAGGTAATTTTTTCTCACCGGTGAATAATCCCGTTGTAAATATGATTAGTAATAAAATTACTATAATGTTTTTTTTCATAACTCATCTCCAAATTCACTAATATTGATTATATTAATCTCTTTTCCAATTATCCTATATGCAAGTTGTTTAAATCCTTTGGTAATATCATTTACATAGTATTCATGGACAACTTTATTGTTTTTATCTGCAATCAAGCCATTATTATTTAATATTTCATAAACTTTAGAGGCTGTGGCATTTGCAGAATCTATAACTTTAACACCGGAAATCTCTTGTTCTATCACTTTTTTAATTAACGGATAATGTGTACAGCCTAATACAAGAGCATCTATACTCTTTCCGTTTTTAAAATAATCCATATATTCTCTTATGACAAGCCTTGTTGCTTGTTTATCAAGCCAATTTTCTTCAATTAAAGGCACAAGCAATGGAGTAGGCTGTTGGAATATCTTTGCCCCGGGTTTTAATTTTAATATTGCTTTTTCATAAGCCCCGGAACTAATTGTTCTCGTTGTACCGATTACTCCGATTTTAAATTTTTCAGAATTGCAGACTGCTGTTTCAGCTCCGGGATTTACTACACCGATAACGGGTATATTCGTATGATTTTTAATATCATCAAGAGCAATACTCGATGCAGAGTTACACGCAACGACTATCATTTTTACTTTTTTACTTAGTAAAAACTTTGTGTTTTCAATTGAAAACTCTTTAATTGCCTTTGCGCTTTTATTTCCATAAGGTAAATGAACTAAATCCCCAAAATATATAATTCTTTCATTAGGGAGTTTATCCATTATTGACTTAGCTACAGTTAATCCGCCAATGCCTGAATCAAAAACACCGATTGGCGCGTCACTCATTTTCAACTCCAAGTTTAAAGCCGTCATGCAAAATTTTTACTGCTTTATCAGCTTCTTCAAGGTCAATTACAACGGAAATTTTAATTTCAGATGTTGTAATCATTTGAATATTAATTGAAGCCTGTGATAATAATTCAAACATTTTTGATGCCACACCTGCATGGCTGCGCATTCCAATACCTACTATTGAAACAATAGCAATATTATCATGAACAGTTACAGCTTTACCTTTTAATTCCGAGTTAATTTTTTCTAATATTTCAACTGTAGTTGATAATTCTTTCTTGGGTACGGTAAATGAAATATCATTAACCGGAATGTCATTATCTACTTTAAAAGAACTTTGTACAATTACATTTACGCTTATTTTTTCCTGTGCAAGTTCAGAAAATATTCTTGCAGCAATTCCCGGCCTATCGGGAATTCCTTCTATTGTTACACGGGCTTCATCTTTTTTACTCGTTATTCCCGATACAACTGTTTCTTCCATATTTTTGTAATCCTCCACTACCATAGTACCGTGTTCATCACTGAAAGAAGAACGTACTTCAAGCGGTACTTTGTATTTTTTTGCAAATTCTACGCTACGGGAATGAAGCACTTTAGCTCCAAGTGCAGCCAATTCTAATATCTCATCATAACTTATATGTTTTAGTTTCCTGGCATTTTTTATTATGCGCGGGTCTGCGGTGTATATTCCATCAACATCAGTATAAATATCGCATTTTTCAGCTTTTAAAGCAGCAGCAACAGCAACGGCTGATGTATCAGAACCGCCTCTGCCCAAAGTCGTTATATTCATATTTTCATCAACGCCTTGAAAACCCGCAATAATTACTACTTTACCTTGATTTAACGAATCCATAATTGTATCCGTTTCGATTTTCATGATTTTAGCTTTTGTATGTGTTTTATCCGTAAAAATACCAACCTGTGAAGCTGTCATTGAAATAGCATGATGCCCCATGTGTTCCAATGACATAGCGAGTAGGGCAATGGATACCTGTTCGCCCGTAGCAACGAGCATGTCAAGTTCTCTTTTTGAAGGTGTGTCTGTAACTTCAAAAGCAAGGTTTAACAAACGGTCGGTTTCGCCTGCCATTGCGCTGGAAATAACAACAACGTGGTATCCGTTATTTATTTCGTTAATCACTTTTTTCGCAACGTTTTTTATACGTTCAACGTTAGCAACTGACGTTCCGCCGAATTTTTGTACTATTACCTTCAATTTATTCCTCAATCATTCAAGTATTAACAGAGTTTTTACAAAAATACCCTGAATTCTGAAAACATAAATTTAACGATAAATGCTCTAATTGTAAAATTATTTTTAATTTAAAGCATTTATAAAATGTTGATAAGAACGTGACTTTCTATTTACGTGAAATTCGATTTAAAAAAATTACCGCAATTTTCCAAAGTTTTATGTCACTGCGAGGAACACAAGTGACGAAGCAGTCTCGTTGGAAAAGCTGCGCCTAATGAGACTGCTTCGCTGGCGCCCGCAGGAGACTTTGCCCAAAAGTATTTTTTCCTCGAATGGCTTAAGCTAAGGTCACCTGCGAGGAGCGAATGTGACGAAACAATCTTTTCGATTTATTAAAAATCATATACTTCGAAAAAAATAAATTTATAATTTAAATCGAAATTCACGTTATGAAATAAAATCTGATATCTGTTAATTGAATTGTTTAGTTTTATTACCGGTATTTGATGAATTTTAACTCTGTTCCTACCGAAGGAGTAAAATCAAAAGCCATTTCATCTGCAAATTGCTCCATTAGAAAAACACCAATTCCGTGGTCCTGAACATCGTCCAAATCCCTGCTTTTAATTTTTTCAGGGGAAACTTTTTTACCGTAATCTCTTATTGCGACTTCCAGCCTGTCATCAAATATATAAAAGTAGACAAAAATTGCTTTGTTGGTTTTGCCTTCATAAGCATGCTGAATAATATTGTTAACAGCTTCATTTACAGCAAGTTTTAGTTCCTGAGTTTTTTGAGTATCAAAGTTAACTTTATCACATACCTCGCCAACAATATTTCTAAGTCGTGAAATATATTTAGGATGACTCGGTATTTTGATACGTATAATTTCACTGTCATTTGGTGAAAAAGGCATGCCCGTTTTTACTCCTAGATTATTGCTTATTTAACAATATTCACTCTATAATATTATTATAAATTTAGTTTATTGATAATGTAAATTACTTTTTTTAAATAATTAAAATAAATTAAATTTTTTACTCAATAATAAAAAAAACTGTAATAAATATGCATTTTATACATCACCTTCATATAAAATCTGGTTTATCATTTTTTCCGTTGCTTCTATCGCAGCCATTACCTGATCAGGATTAATTCCGCGGGTTTTAAAAACGTGTTTATTCGATTTCCAAGAAATCGTCGTTTCAACCAACGCATCTGTTTTTCCGCCAGGCGGTATAGTTACAACGTAATCCCATAATTGAGGTAAAGTAATGTGAAATTTCTTTGCGCAAATTTTTAGCGCTTTCATAAAAGCATCGTATCCGCCGTCCCCGTCAGATGTTGCTGTTTCTTTATATTTATCAAATTTTACCGAAATTGTTGCTGTGGGTTTTAAACCTTTAGCAGTCAGTACAGCAATATGTGTTATTTCAAACCGGCGGGTTTTTCCGCTGCTTTCAAGAACGTCATCAATAATATAGGGTAAATCAGATGTGGTAACGTTCTTTTTCATATCACCGAGGCCCACAATTTTATTTAATACTTTCTTTTTATCTTCATCGTTTAATTCAATACCAAGAGAATTAAGGTTGTAGTCAAGATTAGACCTTCCCGCAAGTTTTCCAAGAGCATATGTGCGTTCACGTGAAAATCTTTCAGGAGTTAATTTCGATGCATAAAGCCCGCCTTTTTTATCTCCGTCAGCGTGTATTCCTGCTGTTTGAGTAAAAGCGTTTTCCCCTAAAATTGGTGTATTCGCGCTAACCCTGTGCCCGGAATACATTTCAACAGTTTTTGAAATTAAATAAAGTTTATTTTCGTTAATTGAAGTTTTTTTGTCAGACATAAAATCTACAATGCCCGTATGAACTTCAGCCAGGCTTGCGTTTCCGGCCCGCTCTCCCATTCCATTAACCGTAACGTGTACGCCTTTTACAGCGTCGTTGTGAATTGACGCAAGAGTATTGGCTGTAGCAAGGCCGTAGTCATTATGCGCGTGAAAATCCATATGTAATTTTGGAAACTCGCGCGACATTAATGCAGTACAATCAAGCACTTCTAAAGGCTGCATAACACCAAGAGTATCAGGCAGCATAACGCGTTTTATTCCTGAATCTTTTATTTTGTCAACAAAATTTAATACATAATCCGGGGAATTTTTTATTCCGTTTGACCAGTCTTCAAGATATACATTTACATTAATTTTATTTTTTAATGCTATTTCTATTTCTTTTAAAACATCCGAAATATGCTGTTCGGGAGTTTTTTTAAGCTGTTTTTGGCAATGAAGGAGTGATCCTTTGGTTAAAAGGTTAACAGTTTTACCTCCAACGCTTTTTATCCAGTTAATACTCTCGCCTTTATCAACAAAACCTAATATTTCAACTCTATCTACAATACCCGCGTTTTTTGCAAAACCTGTAATTGATTTAACACTGTCCTCTTCTCCTTTTGAAGACCTTGCGCTCGCTATTTCAATACGGTCAACATTGACCTGAGTTAAAAGCAGTTTTGCAATTGATAACTTCTCGTGAGGCGCAAAAGCTACGTCCTGCATCTGTTCGCCGTCACGCAGAGTTGTATCCATAATTTCAACGAGTTCTCTTTTTTTACCCACTTTTTACTCCGGAAGTTTTTATTTAAAACCAAAAATCATAGATTGATTCAAATAGAGATTTATTTTCATTATTAGTTTTTTCAACCTGAGGTAATGCCTTGGTATTTTTTATTTTTTTACGTTCTTTTCTTGACAGTTTTTTCTCTTCCCCGGTCGGTGAACTACCGCTGCCTAGGGATAAAATTTCATCAAAAGTTCTGCCTAACAGCGGAAACATACCCATGGGGTCGCTTTCTGACACTATTTCACTGCTCATGGAAAAAGAAAGGCCGAACCCGCCTCCTGATACCTGCTGCCGCATACCTTTGGCTTTATATCCGGTGTTCTCATCTTTTATTTCAAACTTATCTTGTTTTCTATTAATATTATTGAATTTTGACAAATCCATGTTTTTCTCCATATAATAAAAGGATTTTATTCGTTTTTGAATTCAACATTAGCATCATGCCAGAATTTTTCAATATTATAATATTCTCTGGCTTCATTTAAAAATAAATGAACAACGATAAAGCCGTAATCATTTAATAACCAGCTTGCTTCGGAAAACGGGTTTTTAGGATTAATCCGGTTTATTCCGTATTCATGCATAACGCGGTCAATTTCCTTACTCAATACCTTTAGCTGTAAAAAACTTTCGGCCCCGGCAACGAGAAAATAATCTGCCATTGGAGTTTTTTCACTTATGTTTAACAAAACTATATCTTCAGCTTTTTTTTCATCTAAAGTATGAGCACATTTTAGCGCAATTTGTTTTAAGCTTTGAACATCATTTTTTTGCAATGTTTCCATATTACCTCAAAATAATATAATTAATACAAATAGTTAAATTTGTAACTTAAAATATAATTAATTTTTAAATAATTGTTTAGATAAACTTTATGATTATTTTGAACGGGTAAAAACAGCAAGAAATGTATCGCCAAATACACCGTATTTTGAATAGTTACTTATATAAAAATAAATATTTATTAACGGGCTTAAAACGAAAACCGGCGACAGGATTAATGCTCTTAAAAACGCGTTTTTTATATTCCATTTTCTTTTTAAAAAATTTGAACAGCTTTTTACAAAGTTTGTAAAGTATTTTATATAAGTTTTTTTTGTTTCTTTAAGTTTAAAACCATGATTACGCATGATTTTTTTTAAAATCAAAGGGTTAAAATAATATTTTGAAAACGGAGCATCATATCCGTTGTAATATTTACCGAAGAATTTATCCATGCTTGATAAAAATATTTCCTCTTCTATTACTATTATTCCTTTTTCTTTTATCAGATTGATTGCTTTTTCTATTTCATCAGCAGGATTGCTTGAATAATTTAATGAATTGATAAAAAGAATACCGTCAAACTCGTTATCGTAATGAAAAAAATCTAGAAACTTAAAAGCATAGACCTCATTGACTTTTTCTCTCGCTGCTTCGACGTTTTGTTCTGAATAGTTAATACCGATAACGTGAAAACCGTGTTCCTTTAAAACGAGTAAATCCTGAGCATCTCCGCATTCGATTTGCAGTAATTGGCCTTGTTCAAGATTTTTTTCAATGATAGCGGTTCTAATATTTGCGTCCTTTTTTTGGGAGTACGCTTTTAATATTTTTTTTCCGCTGTGTGTGGAATTTAATTCATAGACTTCATCATCATGAGGCGGGTTTTTTATAAAAATTGTTCTGCAGCTTTTACAACGCGTATACTCAAAACTTGTGTCTTCGTATTCCTGAATATTTCCAGAAAGTTCAAATAATAATTTTTCACCTGCCTTTTGGCAAAAAGGGCATGTGCCGGATTTATTTTCATCAGAGATTTGTCCGTTGTCTTTATTTAAATTCCCATTCATTGCAAATAGAATAATATTTTATACTTACTTTGTAAAATATTTTTATAAAAATTCGAGTGAATTTACCATTGCTTTAATTTCAGCGGAAAGACCGGAGTTTGAAGAATTAATTATTGAAACAAAGTAAACGGTATTTTTATTTTTTATTATTAATAAGATAACTTTCGCGGAACCGCCTTTTTTTAATTCAGCACGGGCGTGTACAAACCGTACCCATCTTCCAAGCACACTCTTTGATTTTTCTTTTTCAACTTTGATGCTGGTATATAAGTCTACTGTATTTTGCTTATATACGGGAAGGAGTTGGTGCCAGTGTAAATGAACGAAATCTCTTGCGCACCTGATTTCAAGAATAACACTTTCTCCCTGTTTTTGCCATCTGTGGCTTTTTATTCTTTCGGATTTTGTATTGTGTTCTGAATGTTTATAATCTTTGCGTACTCTTAATTTAAAACCGTACTTTTTATATTCAACTACTTTTCCGGGTTTATTTTTTTGGACTTTCAAACTAAAAGCAGAATTGGCAATAAATATCGTTGTAATTATAAGCAAAATCGTTTTATTTACCATATAATACGGATAATCCTTCTTTAATAAGTTCTTCAACTGTAATTTCTTTATGTACATCGAGTATATCATAAATAACTTTGGTAACGTCTTTTTCTTTATACCCTAAAGATACCAATGCCTGCGTCGCAGTATCGGTTAAATTTTTATCCTCACCCGCATACGTAACAACACCGGAGAAAGCCTGAGCAAATTTGTCTTTTAATTCAAAAACGAGTTTTTCCGCTGTTTTTTTTCCGAGCCCGTTAATTTTAACCAGCCTGTCAACATCGCCTGATGATATATGTGAAATAAAATTATCATACTCAACGTTTTGTAAAATCTTACACGCAAGTTTAGGCCCCACACCGGAAACGGAAATCATTTTTTTAAAAACCCGGCGTTCTATTTTATTTAGAAAACCGTATAGTTCCTGCCCATCCTGCCAGATGTGATGAAAAATGTAGATAAAAACCGGTTCATGGTCTTTCACGTTAACGTATGTGTCTAATGTAATGTTAACGGAATATCCCACACCGTTAACGTCTATAGTTAGAAAGCCGAAATCTTTTTCAACAATATTGCCTTTTAAAAACGTAATCATAATTAGAATATAACCTATGGAGTTGTTTTTTTCAATGACTACAAATGTTTTGAATGAAATATTTATAGGCTATATAAAAGGATTTTTTATTATAATTTGTTCAAAAACTATTATACCATTTTGCATGTCTTCAGAATAAATATATTTGCAATCATTTATCATGGCTGTGGAAATAATCAAACTATCCCAATAAGAAAAGTTATATGCTTTTTTATTTTTAGAAGCATTTAATATGATATTTTTATTTAAATAAACAATGGAAAAATTATTATATAAATTTTTAATTAACATTTGTATGTGTTGTTCTTCATATCCGCATTTTCGAATTAAGTTTACACAAATCTCATTAATGTTTTGTGTACTTCTTATAATATTTTCAGTATTATCAATTAAATTGCTAGAAATCATTAATTTTTCATATGGTGAAGACATAAAAGCATATAACCATATGTTCGAATCAATCAAAATTTTATCTGACATAGATTTCATTTCTTTTTATTGGTTCAAATTTTTCTATTGGTTTTGGAACTAGATTTTTTATTTTAGGTTTTTTATTAAAAGAATATCTTTCAACTAAATAATTATAAAACTCAATTAATTCATTTTTTGCGTTATCAGGTAAAACGGAGAGGTCTATTTATTCTCTAATAAATTTGCCATTCAAATAAAAATCATAAAAATATTTTCTTTTTGAAAACCCCTGAAAGCGCGTTATAGTATAAGGCATAAGTTTTAAATAGCAGGTATGGAAAATGAAAAATATAGTAACAGTCTTTGTTCTGGCTTTTGTTTTATCCGTTGCAACGAACAACGGGTTTGCCGGAGAAGAAAAAGGCCACAAAGTGCTCACTGTACAAGAATTAAAGTTGAGAACAAAAGAATTAAAGCAACGTATTATTATTTTGCATCGGGAACTTAATAAATTAAGAAAAAATTTGGGAAAAGTAATAAGAATATATTACAAGTTTTCTGGGAAACCTGATAAAATTGAGACGTTAACACATGAAAAATACTATATTTTTTATAAGTATTCTGGAATTAGATTTGTTTTATTAAAAGATTATTATAAAAATAAGTATAATATTAATTACAAAGCACATGCTTTAAAATTGTTGCTTAATCAAATAAATGGGAAACTTATCAATTTCGAGAAATTAAAAAGATTATTAATCCAATCGGCAGAAGGCCGGACCAATAAATCCAATTCAGAGCAACGGGTTCATGCTTATAAACTTTCTACATCGGCTGTAAAAGATTTTAATAATTTTGTTTTAAGAAATTCTTTTGTTAGGGAAAAAATTATTCAAATCGTTTATAATATCAAACTTAAAAAATTAATCCGTAATCTGGAAGAGAATATTCAAGAATTACAAGAAGAGCTAAGGAATAAAAAAAACAAACAAAATTATTTTAAAAAAAATCTGGTTCCATTTATAACTTTATCTTTCGGCATACAATCAGTTTCAGGCGATGCCGGCGGATATGCCGTGCCTTTCACTTTCCGTGCCGGGTTGTTGTTTAAAACGGGTTTTAGCCTTAAACTCGGTTTTCTTTTAGGATTGGAGTATCTGGTAATTCCCGGTTTCAGCGAGGCCGACACTTCCCCTGATGACGGTATAATGACAACGTATTTAAGCCTTTCCCTTCATTTTGCTTTACGCTTTGAAAGAGTATGGCTCGGGTTTGGCGTTAAATTCAGTGGAATTCATAGTTCTGACTACAACGGTGAGTTAAGCAACGTGAAAATGTATTCTTCAACTGCTATTTCACTGGCAGGAGGGATATTTTTAGCAAGGAACTTTTATATAGGTATTAATATGGATGTTTATTTAAAAAAAATCATGTTCATTGAAAAATTTGATTTTGGATATAAATCTCATATTATAAAACCGGTTAATCTAGGCATTGAAGTTGGAATTTGTTTTTAAGGAGTTAACAATGGACAATGATAAATACGCAATTCTTATTTACTGGAGTGAAGAATACGGTTTATTCGTTGCTGAAGTACCGGAATTAGCAGGATGTCTTTCAGATGGAAATTCATATTCTGAAGCTCTGGAAAACGTACAAGTTTTTATAAATGAATGGGTTGAAACGGCCAAGTCTCTAAACAGAGAAATACCAAAACCAAGAGGAAAATTATTGATTTTATAATAATTTTTATAATTTGCAACCTTGTTAAACACTGATTTTTTTACCCCCCCCAAATAAAAGCATATAAACGTAAAGTCCGCAGAGGAATTAAAGAATTACGAAAAGCTAAAAACCCCATTCAAACTTTTATATTTAATCAAGCATTCCTAAAATCGTGTATTTTTTTCATTATCTCAAGTTTAGTGCTAACCCCAATTTTTCCCGCAATGTTTTGAATATGCGTTTTAACAGTGTGTATGGATATATCAAATGTTAAACTAATATAAGAATTCGTTTTCCCTAATGCAACTAATTTAATAATTTCCGTTTCCCGTTCTGTCAATTTGTATTCGTCAGAAAATAATTTAAAATCACATTCCTTAAATGCATACTGACGCATATAGAATATTAAAGAAATTGTCCAGGTAATTATAAAAATTATATATGTAAAGGAATGGATTTTTAAAATTTCCTTTGCGAATATTATATGAGTTAAAACTAGAATCAAAATAGCGGAAGAAACTATGTAAGTAATTGACTTAAATATTTTTTTTAATCTTGCATTTTTAGATTTATGCAATCCAACGATTAAGTAATAAATGCTCATAGCAGCAACGAGAAAATAAATTATTTTATGCACATATTGATAGCGGAAATTGAACAATACGTTAATAACCGGAAAAGGTAAATAAATCAGGGCTATTATTGTAAAAATGATTATCTTACTCTTACTAAAAGGGATAATGACTAAAGCGTGAATAACAAATATTATTCCAAAAAGTATAGCACTATCCACAATAGCTCTAAAAACGAAAACTATTGCGGGTAAATTAGTAAAATCCACAACAATTAGATAATAAAGTAAAACTAATCTAATTAATGCTCCTAATGTAACTAAAACAGAAAAGATAAAATTAATTTTGAAAAATTGAATTTTTTCCCGTTTTAAATATGATAAAAAAATATTTATGAAAGATATCAGGAAAACCACGAACCAAATTATCATCATTGTATGCTTCATTTTGTCAATACCTCCAAAGTTTCTGTGGTTTAATATTATGCAATTCAAATTAAAAATAAATACTACTTAAGTACTAATCAGGAGAAAAAATTGTATTTTTATTAAAAAATTTGGATAGTTATAAAGAAAATCATTTGACATGAATATTCTATTAAATAGAAAATTAAATCACATTTTAACTTGCTTGTAAATCCGCTCTTTTAATTCTTTTAAACCGTAACCTGATACACCGCTTATCTTATAAACGTCAATACCGTCACCGAGTTGATTAACAAACTCTTGATATTTCTTCTCAATCTCATCTTCACTAAACAAGTCACATTTATTAAGCGCGATTATTCTAGGTTTTTCCGTTAGGTTTTGGCTAAAACTTTCAAGTTCTTTTAATAAAGTGGAGTAAGTTGATAAATAATCTTCATCGTATATATCAATAATGAAAACGAGCATGCCCGTTCTTTCAATGTGCTTTAAAAAACGTATGCCAAGCCCTGCGCCTGTGTGCGCTCCTTCAATCAATCCCGGAATATCTGCCAAAATGAACTGTCTTAATTCATCCATGTGTACAACTCCCAGATTGGGAAAAAGCGTTGTAAACGGATATGCAGCTATTTTGGGATGCGCTCGGCTTAAACTAGCAAGAAGCGTTGATTTGCCGGCGTTTGGAAAACCCACCAACCCCGCATCAGCTATGAGTTTAAGTTCAAGTTTTACGTTAAACTCTTCGCCTTCTTTTCCGGGCTGTGACATTTTTGGAGCTTGATTGGTTGAAGATTTGAAAAAAGCGTTTCCTCTTCCGCCCATGCCGCCGTTTGCAATAATAAAAGAATCGCCGGGTTTGGATAAATCGCAGATTAGAGTATCAGTGTCAATGTTTTTACACATTGTCCCTACCGGAACTTTGATTATTAAATCTTCAGCGTGGTTACCGGTTTTGTTTCTTCCCTGCCCCGGATTGCCGTTTTTTGCCTGAAATTTTCGAATGCTTTTTAATGAAACAAGTGAAGCAAGATTTTTCTGGGCAGCGAGTATAACATCACCGCCTTTACCCCCGTCGCCACCGTCCGGGCCGCCTTTGGGGATAAACTTTTCTCTACGGAATGAAACACAACCTGAGCCGCCGTTCCCTGCTTTTACGTAGAACGAAACCTCATCTACAAACATGTGAGTATTTTACTATACGGGGTAAACGCTAATTTGCCGTTTAGTTCCGCGAAATGATTCAAATTCAACTCTTCCTGGGATTTTTGCGTAAAGAGTATCGTCTTTACCTTTACCAACGTTTTTTCCCGGGAAAAATTTAGTTCCTCTTTGACGTACTAATATTGAACCGCCTGAAACTATCTGTCCGGCAAACTTTTTTACACCTAAACGTTTTGACTTGGAATCCCGTCCGTTCTTGGACGACCCGCCGCCTTTCTTATGTGCCATAATATTACCTCAAAATTTCTATTTTTAAGTTTTCTGGAAACTGTTCTTCCAAATTTTTTAAAGAAATTATAAGCGTATTTAATAATGCTTTTGTTTCTTTATTTTCAGGACTACCAATTTTGCAATCAAGCAGTCCGCTTTCTTTTGTTTCTATATTAGGGTTAGCGTTAGTAACGTATTTAAGCCCTACTATAACTCCTTGTACAAGTGTGCTTACTCCTGCACAAAGTATATCATTTCCTTTAGTTGCTTTCCTGCCTTTAAGCCCAATACCGCCATGACCTTCTACGGTAAATGAGGTAACTTCCCCATTTTTTCCGTATTCAAAAACGGCTTTAATCATTATCCGGCAATTTCTATCTTTTTAATTTCAAGTTTATCGTATTTCTGTCTGTGACCTTGTTTTTTTCTATAACCTTGACGTCTTTTGAATTTAAAAACAACGATTTTTTTTCCTTTTTCTTCGGATAAAACCTTGCATTTAACTTTAGCGCCTTTAACAAAAGGTTGTCCTACTAATATATCTTTACCTGTATTGCAAAGTAATACTGAATCAAAATCTATATTCTTACCCGGTTCAGTTCCTGTTTTATCAACGAGTATAGTATCGCCTTCTTCTACTTTATATTGTGAGTTTTTTATTTCCACTATAGCGTACATTTTATTAAACCTCTTTTATTATACCTGTATATTTGAGAAAAAAATTTAAATATATTTATGCATACAGTCAACAAAATAATTGATTAAATAACTTATATTTATAAAAATTTAGGAAAATTAAAACGAATCCTGATTCTTCAAATTAATAAGGCATAGAAAATAAATCCGGTTCACTTTCAAGCTGTTCTTTGTAAAAGTTTTTATCTACATCGATTTTATAATCGCCGCAAAAACACGCAGAGCAAAAATCTTGAGTTTTTAAACCGGAACATTCAAACATTCCCTCATAAGAAAGATAACGTATGGAATCTACACCGAGATAACGGGCAAGTTCGTCAATTTTTAGGTTGTTTGCTATGAGTTCTTTTTTCTGTGCAAAGTCAATTCCAAAAAAACATGGAAATTTAATAGGCGGTGAGCTAATTCTGAAATGAACTTCTTTAACACCAACTTTACGCAGTTCTTTAACGATTTTTTTACTCGTTGTCCCTCTTACAAGTGAGTCATCAATCACAACAACGCGTTTACCATGTAATATTTGTTTTACCGGGCTGAATTTTATTTTCACACCGAAGTGCCTGATTTTTTGTTCCGGTTCAATAAAAGTCCGGCCAATGTAATGGCTTCTTATTAAACCTTCTTCAAAAGGCAGTCCGCTTTCTTTTGCATAACCCATTGCTGCCATACGCCCTGAATCCGGTACAGCGATTACAATGTCAGCTTCAACATCGTCTTCCCGTGCTATCTGCCGTCCCAACTCTTCACGGAATTCATATACACAGTTATTAAACACAACGCTGGAGGGTTTGGCAAAATAGATAAGTTCAAAAATACACTGTGCTTGTTTAAAATCTCCCAACTCTTTAAAAGGCCAGTATTGTGTCATGCCTTTTTCAGTAATAACGAGCATTTCACCGGGTTCAATATCCCGGATATACTCTGCATCAATAACGTCAAACGCGCATGTTTCTGAAGCAACAACATGCCCGCCGTCTAAATAGCCCAATGACAAAGGCCTGAAACCGTTTGGGTCACGGATTGCTATTAACATGTTTTTTTTCATCATCACTAGGGAGAACGCGCCTTCAAGCTGAACAACGCTTTCTTTAACAGCTTCAACAAGGTCTTCTTTTTTTGACCTTGCGATAAGGTGAGTTAAAACCTCTGAATCGCTTGTTGATTGAAACAGGCTGCCTTCATGTTCAAGCCTGTCTCTTATGTGTTTTGAGTTTGTAATATTTCCATTGTGTGCTATTGCAATTGTTCCACGGTATGAACCGCTTACAATAGGTTGAGCATTTATTAGGGTAGTTTTACCCGTTGTCGAATACCTAACATGGCCGATTGCGATTTCGCCTTTGAGTTTTTTTATCTTTTCTTCATCAAAGAAATCCGTTACAAGCCCTAGGCCTACAAATTTTCTTACATGCACAGTGTCTGAACATACAATGCCCGATGATTCCTGTCCCCTGTGTTGTAAACCGTATAAACCGAGATAGGTCATATTTGCGGCTTCATCATGGCCGAAAATTCCAAATATCCCGCATTCTTCTTTTGGCTTATCGCTTTTTGTTTCGTTTGTCATAAAACTTTCCTAATAAAGTTATTTTAACAAATTTAGTATAGTATTTTCATATACTTCAAATACAGTTGAAATATCTATATTAATACCAGGGCCTTTTATAGTATCCTCAATGGTTACCCCTAAATTAAAATACGGAATCGAGAATTTTTCAAGAATAGTTTTTATTTCTTTCTCATGTTTTTGCTCAAAAGATATTAACGCTCTTCCCGGGGTTTCAGCAAAGAGAAAATATTGGTCATTGATATTTGTTCTATTATTAAATTTAATTCCAACATTATTATATAAACAAGATTTTATAAGTGAAATGATTAATCCGCCTTCACTTAAATCCGTTGCGCTTTGCAGTAATGTTTTATTTAATAATTCAAGCAGCGAATTAATAAGATTAAGTTCATGCTCAAGATTAACTTTAGGGCAGTTATTTCCAAGCTGGTTATAAACAACGTGTAAATATTCCGTACCGGATAATTCTTCCTCTGTATTCCCTAATAGATATACAATATGGCCTTTTTGCTTAAAATCACGGGAAACACTTTTTTTGTAATCGTCTATTACACCTATCATGCCTATTGTAGGAGTAGGGTAAATAGCGCCGATAACCGAAGTTTCATTATATAATGAAGCATTGCCCCCGGTAACAGGCGTGTTTAATTTAGTACAAGCGTCTTTCATGCCTCTTATGCTTTCGGCAATCTGATAATATATATCGCTTTTTTCTGGATTACCGAAATTAAGGTTATTCGTTATTGCTAAAGGTTTTGCGCCCGTGCATGCAATATTTCTTGCTGCTTCACACACCGCCATTGCTGCTCCGTTGTATGGGTCGAGGTAACAATATCTGCCTGAACAATCCGTTGTCATTGAAATTCCTTTTTGGGTTCCCTTAACGCGTATAACAGCTGCTCCTGACCTTCCGGGTTTTATTACCGTATTAGTTTGTACCTGATGGTCATATTGTTCGTAAATCCAGCGTTTAGAAGCAATGTTTTCAGACTTTATAAGTTTTAAAACGTGTTCATTGAAATTATTAATATTTTCATCTATATCTACAGGTTTTAATTCGTCTAAGTATGAAGAACGTATTACTTCACGTTTGTATTGCGGAACATCCTCAATTACAGCGGAAATAGGCAAATCAACAACCGTTTCTCCGTGTTCAAAAACCTTAAAGTGGTCTCCTTCTACAACCTCACCCACTACAGTGCTGTATAATTCCCATTTATCTAATACTTTAATAGCATCGTTAATTTTTTCAGGTTTTACAATTGCGAGCATTCTTTCCTGCGATTCTGATAAAAGCATTTCATATGCAGTTAAATCATCTGCGCGTTTAGGGATATCGTCTAAGTATAAAATAATGCCACAGCCGCCGCGCCCCCCCATCTCGGTTGAAGATGAAGTTAATCCTGCCGCACCCATGTCCTGAATAGCTTCAACGTGTCCGCCTTGAATTAACTCTATGGTTGCTTCTAATATCAATTTTTCAGTAAAAGGGTCACCAACTTGAACAGCGCTTCTTTGCTCTTTGTCCTGATCAAGTTCGGCAGACGCAAATGATGCTCCATGCACACCGTCTCTTCCCGTTGTGTTTCCATAATATAAAAGTTTATACCCTGGTTTTGAAGCAACTGCCGTAGTAATGTATTTATGTTCAACAAGCCCAACACACATTGCGTTAACCAAAACGTTTTCCTGATATTGCTTATCGAAATATACTTCTCCGGCAACCGTCGGCACTCCTACACAATTTCCATATCCAGCAATACCGGCAACAACACCGTCAAATAAATGTTTTGTCCGTTCATTATCGAGTTTACCGAAACGTAAACTGTCAAGTAAAGCAACCGGCCTTGCCCCCATTGTAAAAATATCACGTAGTATTCCGCCGACACCGGTAGCAGCGCCTTGATAGGGTTCAACTGCGGAAGGGTGGTTATGGCTTTCTATTTTAAAAACACAAGCCAGCCCGTCTCCGATATCAACAATACCCGCATTTTCCCCTGGCCCCACTAATATTTGTTCGCCTTGTGTGGGAAGGGTTTTAATCAATGGTTTTGAGTTTTTATATGCGCAGTGTTCACTCCACATAACGGAGAAAATTCCTAACTCGTTAATATTAGGCTCTCTGCCTATCAGCTCTTTGATTTTTTCATATTCTTCTGGTTTAAGGTTGTGTTCTTTTACGATTTCCGGGGTAATTTTAACGTGTTTCACTCTTTGGTTATCCGTCTCTGCGTTTTGATGAATCAAAAATAAAAAAAAATCCCGTTAAAAGCTATGATAAATTTAATTTGTATAATTTTTTGAAATTTTTTTGATATGAACTTGATAAACTTGAAGCAACTCAAGATAAATTAAGAACATCTATTATTAAAAACTTAGAACTTAGAAATAATAATCATCTATCCGGTTTTAATTGTATTATTTTAATGAAATTAAGATAGATATTATTATTAGCAATTGTGCTATTGACAACGCGTTTTTTATGGATTAAAATTTATTAGTTACATGTTATGAAGTAATAGTATGAAACAGGTTAAAATTAATGCGCGCATAAATCAGGACATAAAAGAAAAAGCTGAAAAGATTTTAAGCGATTTAGGTTTAGACGTGTCAAACGCAATCTGTATGTTTTATAAGCAAATCATATTAAAAAAGGACATTCCTTTTAAAATTAAAATTCCCAGTGAGGGGACTTTAAAAGCAATGGAAGATGCTAAAACAGGTAATAATTTACACACTGTTGATAGCATTGAAGAAATGTTTAAAGAATTAAAATCATAAAATGTTTAACTATAAATGGACTTCTAAATTTAAAAAAGACTATAAAAAATTAATGAAATAAGGTAAAGATATTTCTCTTTTAGACAATGTAATGAAAATTCTTGTTGAAAAGAATAAATTGGAAATAAAACACGGAGATCATAATCTAACGGGAAATTATAAGGGGTATAGAGAGTGTCATGTTGAACCGGATTGGTTGTTGATTTATAAAATTGATATTATAGAAAATAATATTACATTTGTTAGAACGGGAACGCATAGTGATTTATTTAAATAAACTTTAAGAATTGTTTTTATATTTGAAAATTTTAGATTATAAATCTACCTTCTTTCTTGATAGTATTATATAAATGAAATTAAGATAGTTGTCCGGAATAGCAGAAATAAAAAAGTTTCTTTTTGCATGATTATAATTTTAAGCGGGTATTTTTCTGATAGAATTATTCTTTTAGAACCTAATTTTATAAATCCTGAATAATGTTAAATTTCCTTGACAAAATCTTTCGTTCTTAATATGCTTATGCGGCTTTAGATTTTTTCTAAAATAAAGCACTTATTTTCAAGGAGAACTTATGCCCTGTAATATCGTTGTCGGCGCTCAATGGGGCGATGAAGGTAAAGCAAAAATAGTTGATTACCTGACAAAAAATGCGGATTACGTTGTCCGTTATCAAGGCGGCGCAAATGCCGGCCATACTGTTGTAAAAGACGGCAAAAAATACGTTTTTCATTTAATCCCATCCGGAATTTTATACCCTGATAAAACCTGCGTTATTGGTAACGGTGTTGTTTTAGACCCGTTTGAACTTGTTAAAGAAATAAAAAAAATGAGTAGATTGGGCCATGATATTAAAGGACGTTTGTTTATCAGCGAAGCATGCCATTTAATAATGCCCTGGCACAATGTTATTGATAAAGCAAGGGAAGCTAAAAGCAAAAAGAAAAAAATAGGCACAACCGGGCGTGGAATAGGGCCTTGTTATTCTGACAAAGCAGCAAGAACGGGTATCAGGTTTATTGATTTATTTGAAAAGAACGTAAAAACAAAGATTTCAGATATTGCAAAAGAAAAGAATTTTCTCATTAAAAAATACTACGGCGGTAAGAAATTATCAGCTAAACAAATATATTCGGATTATATTGAAATAGGCAATGAATTAAAACAATACATTAGCGATGTATCTTTTCTATTAAATGACGCGCTTAAAAGTAAAAAACACGTTTTAATGGAAGGCGCTCAGGGAACCGGGCTTGATATTGAACTCGGTACTTATCCTTATGTAACGTCTTCTCATCCCACGGCGGGCGGTGCGTGCATAGGCGCAGGGTTAGGGCCAACGAAGATAAATAAAGTTTACGGTATTATGAAAGCTTACATTACCCGTGTCGGTGAAGGGCCTTTCCCAACGGAATTAAAAGGCGACAAAGGAGAGTATTTGCGCGAGCAAGGCGGTGAATACGGAGCGACCACGGGCCGGCCAAGACGCTGCGGTTGGTTTGACGTAGTTTTTGGAAAATATTCTGCAATGGTAAACGGTTTTACTGATTTAGTAATTACTAAACTCGATATACTTACCGGGCTTGATGAAATTCCCGTTTGCGTTGGATATAAAGTAAACGGTGAAGTTATAAAAAGTTTTCCCCGTTCCTTATTAGAGCTTGAAAAAGTTAAACCTGAATATAAGATGATGAAGGGCTGGAAAGAAGATATTTCAGGAATTACCGATTTTAACAAACTGCCGCAAAACGCAAAAACTTATCTTAAATTCATCGAAGACCAACTTGAGACAAAAATTTCAATAGTATCTGTAGGTCAGGATAGAAAAGCTACTATTGAAGTTTAAATTGATTTCATAGACATTTACTAGTTTCTTAAATAATAAATGTATTTGACTTTTACCCTTTATAAGTTCTAATATTAAAACATGAAACAAGCTTTATATTATGAAAAACTCCCTGAGGATAAAGTTCGCTGTCATCTATGCCCTAATGAATGTGTAATAAAACCTGATACTATAGGAATGTGTTTAAACAGGAAAAATATTAATGGCGAGCTTTACAGTTTAAACTACGGAAGGGTAACATCCGCTTCTTCTGACCCTATTGAAAAAAAACCTTTATATCATTTTTTCCCCGGACAAAATATTTTATCCTTTGGTACATCAGGCTGCTCATTGAAATGTGATTTTTGCCAGAATTGCACAATCGCTCAGGCCGGCCCTGAAATAACTCAGGAACTTTCCGTTGCAATGGGCATTGAATTAGCCTTAAAAGATAATTTTTCAATGATTGCATATACTTATAACGAGCCTTTTATATGGTTTGAACACGTTTTGGAATCCAGTAAGCTTGCAAAAAAAAAAGGAATAAAAAACGTTTTAGTTACAAACGGATTTTATAATAAAAAGCCATTTGAAGAACTGATTGAGTATACTGATGCCATGAATATAGATTTAAAAGCTTTCACTAACGATTTTTATAAAGATTGCTGTAAGGCAAGCATAGAACCGGTTAAGCAAACAATAATAAATGCTTTTGGTAAAACTCATATTGAGATAACAACGCTTATAATTCCAGGATTAAATGATTCAGAAGAAGAGATACAAAAACTCGTTGATTTTATCAGTGAAATAAACGATGAAATACCTTATCACATATCCAGATATTACCCGCGTTATAAAAGGTCAACTCCTGCAACGGGTGAGCGAACATTACGTGAAGCCAGAGATATTGCCAAATCAAAACTTAAACACGTTTACGTTGGAAATATTGGAGGATTTGATAATAATACTTATTGTGCGGGCTGTGGAAATGAATTAATAAACAGAACGTATTATAAAGCGCAAATTTCAGGTTTAGAAAATGGCCAATGCGGTAAATGCGGTAAAGAATTGTTCGGTGTATTCAGTTAAATTTTCCCCGTAACACGTTTAACAAACCCTGCAATTTTTTTAATATATGTTTCCCCTGTTATGTAGTAAAGGTCATTATGCCCCGCAGCTTCTACTGCAAAAAACTCTCGTTCTGATTTGGTTTCGTTATATAATTTTTCACCCATCCAAAACGGTACAATTTTATCCTGTTCACCGTGAATGAATAATATAGGGGCTTTAATTTTGTGAATTTTTTCTATGCTTCTGTATTGCACTCCCATAATACTTTCAGGTTTATGGAACACTTCTTCAGCAGTTGTCAGCGCGCTTTCTAGAATTATTCCTGCAATATCAACTTTTGTAGCGAGTTCACATGCAACCGCGCTTCCTAAAGACCTGCCATGTAAAACAATGTTTTCAGGTTTTGTTTTAGATAACGCAAAATTGTAATATTCTTCCGCATCAAGATAAGTAGCGAGTTCGGTTGGCCTTCCATTGCTTTTGCCGTAACCTCTGTATTCCGCAAGAATAACGGATATATCCTTTTGGTTAAGTTTTG
Source organism: uncultured Spirochaetia bacterium (assembly GCA_937960625.1). Lineage (GTDB taxonomy): Bacteria > Spirochaetota > CALGPD01 > CALGPD01 > CALGPD01 > CALGPD01. Next base: position 24,484 of record CALGPD010000282.1, read on the forward strand.
CAGCAATATCAATCCCCATATTTGCATTTTCAGCATTGCCGTGAAATGAAATTATTACCGGCGGATTTTTAGCCTTTGATTCGCACCAATAACAATGAATTTTTTCACTATCCTGTGTATTCATCTTTTTCCTTACCGCTTCCCGCTTACCCT
>CALGPD010000283.1 GCA_937960625.1 uncultured Spirochaetia bacterium
ATCATAATGATAATAAACACATAAACCGTGTTTTTTTCCGTTTTTATAACTCTCTTTAACCTTTTTCATCCATTGACCTTTTAATTCTTTTTTATTTTCAATTCTAGAACTAAAAACCGTTAAAAAAGAAATAAATAAAAATATTGTTACTAAAATTAATTTTTTTATTTTCATAAATTTTTATAATACCGTTTCTCCTGTTGTTTGCATACGTAAGTTTAATACTGAATAAAAAAAGCAAACAATAAACAACGAATAAATTTTTAATCTTTTCATATATCTATCCTCTATACATAATTCTTTATACATGAAACACATTTTAAAGTCAACGTATTTATATTTTGATTGCGCAGATGTATGTATGTTTTTTAATCAAAAAACTCCCCGGCCGAGCGGGGAGTTTAAAAGCCGTTAGCTTATTAAATTAGGATTGCAAAGATATTCGGGTTTAACCGCTGTATTTCCGCAGGTATTGCATACATAAGTTGCCTCGTCATCGCATTCGTGTTTACCCGTTTTAATTACAGCGCCGCAGTAATCGCATTCTTCGCCTTCTACAAAATCAGCGCTGCATTTATGAGTTTTATCGGTTACATCAGTTCCGCAAGTTTTACATTTCATATTTTACTCCTCATATTTAAATATATCTTTATTTTACAATATTTGATTTAAGGAAACAATTAAAAATGGTTTTTTTTAATAATTACATTTTTATAGCTTACTCTTGACTCTGTAAATTGTATTTATCTTTTTATCACTAATTAACACTAAATAAATTTTATAGAACAACGCTTAAAAATAATTATTCATAGTGGTATTATTTAATAACGTGAAATTCGATTTAAATTATAAATTTATTTTTTTCGAAATATATGATTTTTTAATAAATCAAAGAGATTGCTTTGTTATATTCCTTCCTCGTAGGTGACGTTGGCTTATGCCATGTGAGAAAAAAGACCTTTGGACAAAGTCTCCTACGAGCGTTAGCGAAGAAATCCCATTTGGTTTTGTTATTTGATGAGACTGCTTCGTCACCTACGTTCCTCGCAGTGACGCAATATTTAAAAAATTGTGGTAATTTTTTAAAATCGAAATTCACGTTATTATTAATTTGAATTAATTAGTTGTTCAATTATAAAGATAAGATACGGAATAAAAGTTAAACTGAAGTTAGTCCTTTTTACGTTATAATTAATCTTATTTACAAGTTTTAATCTTCACGTTGACTTATGCTGTTTTTTCCTTTATTGTTTTATTGATAGAAAAAAAATGAACGTATTGTTTTCAACAAGAAACAGATGAACGGATAAAAAATCCATTACCGGCAATTATTCTGATGAAAAAATATCTGTTAATAAAAGTAATGAAATGACAACGTAAAAGTCATTTCAATAAATGGTAAATTAAGAGGAATAAATTGGATAAAATAAAACTCGGAGCTAAAAATTTTTTGTATCCCATGCCCATTGTGATTGTCGGAGCATTGGCAGATGATAAACCAAATTTTTGCACTGTTGCTTATTGCGGTATTGTGCAAAACCAACCGCCTATGATTTCAGTTACTCTAGGCAAACGCCATCATACAAACAAGGGTATTCACAAGCAAAAAAGTTTCAGTGTAAATATTCCTTCTGAGGATATGATAAAAGTAACGGATTATATAGGGCTTTATTCAGGCAAATCAATAAACAAAGCTGATTTATTTAACGTATTTTTCGGGGGATTAAAAAACGCGCCAATGATAGAAGAGTGCCCGGTAAATTTAGAGTGTAAACTCGTTGACATTCTCGATTACGGCAGTTCTAACGAAATTTTTGTAGGTGAAATAGTAGAAACGTATTCACGTGAGGCTTTTACGGAAAGCGGCTTGCCAGATATTAAAAGAGTAAGGCCCGTTGCTTTTTCAATGTATGACGGTAATTACTGGAGCGTTGGCAAACACCTTGGCAAAGCCTGGGAAATTGGTGAAAATTATCCGGACTAAAAGGAGTTTAATATGATTGAAGATTTTATTGGAAAAACCGTGTTAATCACAGGCGGTGCATCGGGAATAGGAAAAGAAACAGCGTTTTGTTTTTCCAAGCACGGGGCAAATGTTATTTTCGCGGATTACAACGAAGAGCTTGGAAAACAAACTGAAATTGATTTAAAAAACGCGGGCGCACAGGTAGAGTTTATTAAATGCGATGTAACCAAGGAAAAAGAAATAGACGCTTTATTTGATTTTATAAAAAACAAATCCGACAGGCTTGATTTTGCGTTTAATAACGCAGGAGTAGCGTCTAACGCGGGAAAGCTTACTCATGAATACCCTGCGGATGAATTTAAGCGCATTATTGATATTAATATTACCGGAGTCTGGAATTGCATGAAACGGGAAATAGAAATCATGCTTGAGCAGGGCGGCGGCGCTATTGTAAACGCAGCGTCTATTCTCGGACTAGTTGGAATGCCCACAGCAATTTCTTACGTTGCTTCTAAACACGCTGTCATTGGAATGACTAAAACCGCGGCTCTTGAATACGCGACAAAAGGCATAAGGGTTAATGCTGTTTGCCCGGGATATATTGATACTCCCATGCTTGAAAAAAACGATATAAAAGAGGGAACGAGGATTTACGAACGGCTTAGAAAAATGCACGCTATGAGGAGGCTTGGCAAAGCTGAAGAAATAGCTCAGGCTGTTTTATTTTTATGTTCAGATAAATCATCGTTTATGACAGGACAGGAACTCGTTATTGACGGCGGCTTCACAGCGGGTTAGGTTATTAGTGTTTATTAGTATGAATTAATGGTCGGCCTTCAGCATTCGACAATAAAAGTGTTTCCTAACATTTTCATAAAAAATTAATTTCCCCGCATTGATATTTTTTACTTTTTAGTATGTTATATTATAATATTAATCCGCTTTGTTTGGAGAGGTAGAATGTTAAACTCAAAATCAGGCATACTAAAAATGTTCACGTTGTCCTTAATTCCACTTATAGTGTATTTTATCATAGATGAATATTTCGGTTTATACTGGGGCGTTGCTGCGGCTCTTGCCGCGGGTATCGGCGAAACCGTGTATTACAAAATTAAAGATAAAACGTGGGATAAAACCGTTATCGGTTCAACCGGATTGATTATTGTAATGGGTATTTTATCAATTATTTTCAAATCCCCGGTATTCGTTATGTTTAAACCGGTAATATTTGAAGGAATTTTCGGAATTGCTTTAGTGTTTGTGTATGCAACGAAAAGTGATTTTGTTTTTAATATGGCAGAAAAGCACACCGGCATGGAGATGGGGAGTGAACAAAAAACCCGGATGCGTGGAATTACACTGAGAATGGGAATAACTTTATTGATTCACGCTATGATGATTGCGTTTGCAATTTTCAGTTATGGAAAAAAGGAATGGCTTTTTGTAAAAGGCGTTTTGTTTTACGTTATGTTTGCCCTTTTATTTTTATTTGAGTTTGTTTACGCAAGGTTTATAGCAAAGCCGTCTTTCCCTGGCCATGAAATTTATTTTGATGAAGAAAACAAAGTGTACTACATCATGGATAATGATATGGAACCGTTTAAGGACCGGGAATAGCAAGTACACTGAACAAAAAAAAAATTTTAATAAATTAAATCAGGCTTTTTAATTTTTTTATCTTCACATCTTCGAGTTAAAATGCATGAATAAAAAAAACTTTAATTTGAAATTTAGTTTTGGTTTGCTGCCTCTGCGTTTCTCTTCTTACTCTGCGTTAGATGAAAATCATACTGTTACTTAACTCATGATTTTTTGTTAAAACTTTTCTTTATATTGCGTTTATCCGCGTTAATATTGTGATTTGAAAAATCCGGATAACTCAATTTTTTAACAGTCATTGGTATAGTATTTAGAATATGCTTATGCATTCCCATCTAAAAATTAAAGCCAATTATTTAAACTTATACAAAAAAAGACGCTCCGATAAATATTCCGAACAATATAATAACAACGGCTCCGGTTATGTTAAAAGCAAAGTGAACTCGCTCTGCGGTTTTTTCCTTGTTTTTAAAGATTTTTAAAACCCCGCTTCTAAGTTTCATTGAAGCAAAACCGAATAGAAACTCAGTGAATGCCATACCTATTGACATACCAATTACTGAAATAATAACAATCGTAATAGCATTTAAATATAAACCGAAAAAGATTACTGCTATGGAAAGAGGGCAGGGAACAATACCCGCGGAAAAACCAACCGCCCATAAACTCATTTTTTTCATTTTAGAGGGCGTTGTTTCGCAATGTTTTTCGTTATCGTTATCATGATTGTGTTCGTCATGATCATGGCCGTGGTGAAAAGCATCACGGAAGTAATAAATACCAATGCCAACGAGTATAATTCCGCTGATGAGCATTGCGATTCCCCGTGCCGTGTTTTGCCCTGAGATTATGTTTATATTTGTTAAAAAAGCAAGCAAAGCGCTAATTATTCCTGCTGATAAATTATGGATTAAGGAAATAATTCCGGATAAAAGCATTAAATCTTTAATATTTGCTTCACTTTTAAAAAAGTATGAACTAATTACCACTTTGCCGTGCCCTGGCCCGATTGAATGAAGAAAACCGTATAAAATAGAAATAAATAAAACGACCAAAAAAGTAGCAAAAGAAAAATTAGCTTTTAGGGATTTAATTTTTTTAGTTAAGTATTGATTAAGCTGTCTCTGCACGCCGACAAACCAACGCCATATTCTTGTAAAAAAGCCCGGCCCGCTTTCATCCGCTTTAGTTTCCTGTTTTTTACTTTCTGGTTTGGTGTTTTCAGGCTTTTGTTTGCCGGCTTGATTTTTATCTGTTCCGGGTTTTCCCGCAAACGGGTTTTGGCCGCTCCCTCCGGAAAAAGGGTTTGCGCTGACAATGGATGTAAAAATAAAGATTAGAGTAAAAATTGATAAAAATCTTTTAAGCATGCTATCTCCTGAAATTAACCCAGTGTATTTGATGTTTTCTTCTTAAAGTCGTTCTTACATTTGTCATTTTTTTTATTATAATAGGATTTTTTCTCGGTGCAAATGCAACGTAAACAGTTGGGTCTAAATATTCAATACGCAGTTTTTGCGTTGTGCTTTTTATTGACACGTTTAATGGAATGTAAAAGGAATAAATAAGCCGGTTTCTCGTTATTTTGGCATTAAAAATAGTAACCCAGCGGGTAAATTTGTGTATTCCGTTTAATTTTAAATATGAAAAATATTTATAATTACGCAGGTTATCAAAAGCGCGTTTTTTTAACACTTTTACCTCACGGGGTTCAAACCTTTTATTTCTGTTTGTATCATTCGCGCGGATAATCATTGCTGAGAAAAACTCGTCAAAAAGCCAATGTACCTGCAGCCCTGCCAGTTTGCCGTTTTTAAATATAACATCTGTCCAATATTCTATAAAAACGTGGGGATGAGCATGGCTTTTTTGTTTTGTGCTTAAAAAAAATATTAACAAAAAGGTAAATATATAAAATTTGATATTCTTCATTTTAAAATTCCTATGTATTAATTCTATATAATTTTTTAATTACATTGAACAATTTTCGTAATCTTATCAAAAATTTCAATCATTTTTTTTGAAACCTGCGTTTCAGGAAAACTTTTTAGTAATAAATCCTTATTAACTAACGCTGAAACAACTAATTTGTCAAAAGGTATTTCTCCTAAAAAACTAATATTATTCTCATATGCAAACGTTTTTATTGATTCAGATATTTTATCATTAATACCGGATTTATTAATAACTAAAAAACACTTGATATCCTGTTTCATGCATAAAGCCGCAACGCGCTTAAAATCTGATTCACCTGAAAGTGACGGTTCGGTTACAATTATTGCATAATCTATTCCGGTTATTGCGGACATAACAGTACATCCAATTCCCGGAGGTCCGTCAATTATTACAGGGCAGTAATTCCCGTTTTCCGCAATATCTTTTGCTTTTTGCCTCACAACGTGAACGAGTTTGCCCGAATTATCTTGCCCAGGGATTAATTTTGCGTGAACCATTTTTCCGTATTCAATATCGGATTCAAAATATTCCCCTGCTTTTTTTAGTTGAAGTTCAATAGCGTTTGCAGGGCAAACTTCTTTACAAAATCCGCAGCCTTCGCAATTTACTCCATTAACTACAGCTTTAGTTTCTGATAGCTTTAAAGCATCGAACTTGCAATATTTTATACAAACACCGCAACGAGTACATTTATTCCCGTCTATTACTGCAATTTTACCGCTTTTAAAGTCCTTTGTTTCAATGACATCAGGTTTTAATAATATCCATGTGTCCGGAGCATCTACATCACAGTCAGCTATAACTGATTCATTAAAATAATATGCAAGGTTTGAAGTAAACGTTGTTTTCCCTGACCCGCCTTTTCCGCTTATAATCGCAATTTGTTTTGTTTTTTTCATTATTTTGTGCCCCCGAAAAAAAAGTCCAGTCCGAATTTTTTATCCCACAGCTCGCTTTCATTTATATGGTTTTTAAGATTATTAGACATAAGGTCGATTTCAATGTTCTCGAGATATTCTAAAAGCATATTATACGCGCCGTTTATTTCCGAAAGATTTTGTTTTTTATCAGAGTGATGTAAATCAGGATGATTGTCTTTGCATAATTCTTTATACCTGCGTTTTAAAAGGCTGATTGAAATTTTGCAGTCAAAACCGAGTATATTCAAACATTTTTGTATTTCTTCTTTATTTATGTCAGACATCTTTATAATATAATCTCATTTCCGCAAAAAGCATCTCGATAAATTTCCGGTAATTTATTTTTGAAATAAGCAATTTTATCAAACCCTGTACAATGGTTAGGCGCAAAAATTTTCACGTTGTTTTCCAATAAATATTCGGATATATGAGTAAGAATTTTATCATCAGCGCCTTTCGTATGTGTTCCTCCGATAACGGCGTAAATATTTTTATTCAGGCGTTTTTTAACTTCATTGCAGATATTGATCATACCCCGGTGCGCGCATCCGAGTAAAATTACAAGGCCCTTATCGGAATCTAATACCAGAGATAAATCGTCTTCAAAATCATCATTAATAAACTTTCCATCACGTTTTACTTTTAAAACCTCGGGTATTTTTTCAAACCCGCTTGTCATGGGTACTGTAGATATTGAATATATGCCTTGATCAATTTTATCAAACTCTTTTAGAAAGGTAAAATTTGCATGATAATTGCTTTTTAAATAATCAACTGATTGTAATAAACCAATATATTTTTCTCCAAATTCGGAATTTATAACGTATTTTTTTTCAAATGCTTTTGAATGAAGGAATATTTTCGTTGGTTTATTTAAATATTTTAAAAACTGTAATAATCCCCCGGCATGGTCATAGTGCCCGTGGCTTAAAATTATACTATGAATATCTTTCACTTCTTTTTTTAATTCAAACGCGTTGTATAATGCATTTCCTGACTGACCCGTATCGAATAAATATTTCTTATCATTGTATTCTATCAAAATACTAAGCCCATGTTCAGCGTATAATCCTAGTGATACAGGTGCGTAATTTTCTATTAAAATAGTTAAGTTAATACTCATGTTTTCCTCTTAATTCGGTTTATCAGCGTATATAACGGTAAATAACCCCTGTCCGTGTCCATGTTTTGGAATATCAATGCTGGACATATCATCAGGGTTATTAAAAATGTTCTGCATGGTTTTAATATTAATAAAACCGGTTTTTTTGTAAAGATTAATAATTTCATCAGCAGAATAAAATTTTGCCTTTTTATAAAACAGGCTGTTTTTATTCTTTTTAATATATTCTTTTCCCATGCTTGAATTTAAATCTATAATCCCGGATATAATTCTTGCTCCGGGTTTAAGTATTCTAAAAGTTTCCTGTAATGACTTTACTGCATCATCAACAAAACAAAGCGTTACCATTAACAATGCACACGAAAACCTGTTATCTTCATAAGGCATGTTTTCAGCATATCCGCAGTCTACCTTAATTCCTCTTTTTAATGCAAGTTCCGCCATATTTTTACCGGGTTCAAGCCCGTATTTGATGTTTAATGATTGCGCAAAACGCCCTGTTCCAACACCGATTTCAACCGTATTTCCCGGTTCGGGTATTAATTGCTGTAATAAAAACAACTCGCTGCCGTATAAATAAGGATGATTTTCATACCATGCATCATACTTTTGATAATTATCATTAAACAACAATATTTTTTCATTCATTGGTTAATTTCCGCTTGTTTTTTTATACTGTCAACCAGAATAATAAAATCTTTCTTGATCTCCGGTTTTATTTCATGGAGCAGTTTTCCTTTTGACAAACCTTTTAATATTACATCAGAAAACGGTATATTGTAAATTATATCTGTATTGTATTTTTTACCCAATTTTTCAATACTGTTATAACCTGTTCCGGATTTATTAATAATGATACCGGCTTGTTTCTGCAATTTATTAACAAGTTCAAGCATCATTTCAAGGTCACTCTCTCCAAAAGGTGTATCTTCGGCAACCAGAACGCAATAATCAGCATGTTGTATTGTCTCAACAGCTGAACACGATGTCCCTGGAGGGCTGTCATAAATAATGGTTTTTCCATTAACTTTTACGCTTTCTTTAGTTAAACCTATCAAAGGCGTTGCCATGGGAACACCAATATCAAGTATGCCCTGATAAAAATCGCCTTCTTTGCCGAAACTGCCTTTTTCAATAACACCGAGTTTACCCTGAGAATCTTTTATAGCATTTTCAGGGCATACGTATTTACATAAACCGCAGGAATGACACAACTCAGGAAAAAAATTTGCAGTTTTCTGCTTTTTAAGTATTAACAAACAATTAAAAGCACATTTTTCAGCGCACAATCCGCAGAAACTACATTTTTCTGTATCAATTTCCGGATGCCATACCGTTGCGGGTACACTTTCTTTGATTTCAGGTTTTACAAAGTGATAACTATTGGGTTCTTCAACATCAAGGTCAACGAGTATTGCTTGTTCAATACTCGCTGCCATAGACGTTGCTATGGTTGTTTTACCGGTTCCGCCCTTACCGCTTGCGACAGCAATAATCATTGAAAACACCGTTTATAATGATGAAATAACATCGGATATTTTGGTACCCGGTTTATATGACTTCATTTCAATATTAGCAGCCTCAAGCCCTGCTTTAGCTTTGTCACCGAAATTAATTCCCGCAACCATTTTAGCATCAAGGTTACTTACAAACCTAACCGCTCCGGTTCCCGCGCCCTGTGAAGCATTCACGCCTTCGTTCTCATGAAAATTAAGTTCACCGGTTTCTTTGTCATACAGAGCGAAAAATTTTGCCCTTCCAAATCTATCATCTAAAAGAGAATCCTTTTCCCTGCCTGTTGATGTAATAATTACTTTCATTTTTTCTCCAATTTATTCTTGTTCTAATTCGTTAATTCTTGATTGTATCATGTCTACACGGCTTTTCAGTAATTCAAGATTTTGCTCCAAAAAAGCTTTTTCATCCTGCTGTGTATTTACAGGAGCGTTAAAGTTTTGCATTCGGAAACCTCTTCCGAAACCACGTCCGCGGCCCATTCCTCCGCCAAAATTTTTAGCAAATCCCGGAGTTTTATCTCCTGAACAATATCCTAAGCCTCTTCCGGTCATGCTTCCCATGCCGTTTGGCCCTGTTCCGTTTCCTCTAGGCATAATATGCCTCCTTTCATACAAATTAAAATTATTGTTAAATGTTAGTGACAGTCCCCATGATCTCCGTGGCCTTCATGTCGGTGACCGCCTGAGCATACGCTAAATCCATCGAGTTTACCGTCAAAGTATTTATCAACAGCGCTTTTCACAGTTTCACTAAAACCCGTTACCGGTTTAATTCCAAACTCAGTGAAAAAGCCCTGTGCTCTTCTTCCCATTCCTCCGGCAACCATAATGTTTGCCTGTTTTTTGTTAATAAAACCCGGTACAGCTCCAACTTGATGGTCTCCATAATACGGATTTTCCACTACTTCTACTTTTTTTATTTCACATCCGTTTTCTTCCACTTCAACCAACGTGAAAAACGGACATCTGCCGAAATGCGCTGATATGGTCGCATCAAGGCCTTTATTATCTTCAGATGAAAATGCAATTTTTGTCATGACAATACTCTCCTTTTATTAATGGGCATATGCCCGTATTCAAATTATAGTGAACAAGCCTGATTATGTCAATACTTTTTTATACTTTTTTTGCAAATTATTAAGGACAATGATTATTGGTAATATTTTTAAAACCAACAATTAATGCGGTGTCATACAACATAAAACAGGCGTAAAGCAAAAATTTATGCATTAGGCAAAGTAAATCTCAAAACAACATACATGTTTGCAGAGGTTTTGGAGATATTTAACTATTTGCCAAAAGTTTAATTTAAGTTAAAATTTCTGCTAAAAAAAATTAAAACCACTGGATTTTATATCTTCGTTTCTGATATTATATTAATATAAAGAAACTTTTTTAAAGAGATATAAAATGAAAAGTTTAATTGAAAAACTCCCCAAAACTTTAAACAACGATTTAAAACTTGCAATTGAAATTTTAAAAACTTATAACTGCTTAGAAATTTACGTTTTTGGTTCTGTGGCTAAAGGAAACAATACTGAAAACTCGGATCTTGATATTGGTATTAAAGGTATAAAACCCGAGCATTTTTTCGATGCTTATGCAGATTTAAGTTTTTCTTTAAAATCCAGAGTAGATTTAGTAAACCTTGATTCAAACAAAGGTTTTGCGGATTTATTATTTGAAGTTGAAGAGTTAGTCCGGGTTGCCTGAACACGTAAAGGGGAAGGTAAAATTCGAAATCTCGGAAATCAGTACTTATAAAATTCTAATAGAAAAATGTAAAACCGTGTCGCCGGATTTTATAGAAATGGCTGCACTTGCCTCTGCGCTTCATTCTTTTTATAATGGAATTGAAAAAATATTCGTTATCATTGCCAAAGATTTTGACAAAAGCTTACCGAATGGTTTTAAGTGGCATAACAGCTTACTTGACCAAATGAAAAATTCTAATAAATTTAGGAAAGAGATTATTAATGAGAATGATTTTTATACACTTAGAAAATATTTATTGTTCAGGCATTTTTTCCGTCATTCATATTCATGGCGTTTAAAATGGGATGAGTTTTCCAAACTTGTGTTTAATCTAGAAAATGTTTGGTTGAATATAAAACCAAAACTATTAGAATTTTTCAAGCGTTAAACTCTTAACCATTACCCGTTTTAAATTATAAATAAATATTTATACGAGCATAAAAGCTTCGATTTATTTAAATTTTTGAAAAATTATTAAAGAAAACAAAAAAAAATAATGGCAACAATGCCCACATCGCCTCTGTTTTTATTGGTTTCATGAAAAAATCATTTATAGTTTCAGGAATTAAGTGTAGCGTCTAAAAATAATTAATAACAGGGGGTTCGCGGTATACATCGAGTATTCGGGCGAATTTTTCATACCCTAATAAAACGCAGGCGTAAACCTTTTCGTGTTTATCAAACCCCAGAGCATTTTTTAGTTTATAGTTTTTGTTAATCCCGGCAGGAACTAACACGTTGATTGCGCTTGATATTCCATGAGCATGTGCAAGGAAGGCAACGCGTTCCGCGGCTATAACTGCTTCTTCCGCTCCGAAAATAAAATCCTCGTTTGAATGAATTAAAATAACAGCGCCCGCGTTTTTCAAAATCAAATCTTTATCCGGAATGTTTAAAGCGTTTCTGATTGTGCTGATAAACTCTTTGCTGTAATAATATTTATCCTGCTTTGAAGAAAACGCGTTAAGCATTGCGCGGTAGAATTTGTTATTCGTTATTTCCAATAGGCGTTTGAAAAAAGCTTTAATCCCGATTAACAAGTTATGCACCGCTTGATTCTGCATAACCGTGAAATGGAGTTTATGTTTGTTTTTAAATGACGGCGAATATTTTACGCTGCTTATTATTTCTTCTAAGATTTGACTTTGAATTTGTCCGTTATCAAAAAAACCGGCTGTCCTTTTAGTGTTTATAAAATCAATAAGTTCTTTTGTTTTTAATTTGTTTTTTTCAAGAGTTTTTAAATAATTTACAGTGGATGTTATTGCGAATTCAGGGCACATACTAACGCAGTCGTAACAATAAACGCATTCGTTATTGTTTAATTCTACTTCGTTGTTTTCATTAAAAACGAATTTTTGCGTTTTACAAATTTCAACGCAAACCCCGCAGGCATTACATTTGTTTTCATCAATACTTAAATCAAACATTTAAACACAGCCGTCCGTTTTACTTAAACTCTTTAATTACACCGGGTTTAACCTGAGCTTTTACCCTGATATTTTTTCCCGCTGTATAAAAACCCCTAACCATGTTAAAAGATTGAGCCTCGGTTATTTCCGTTTCTATGTTTTCCTCATCAGCGCCCAAACGTTTTATACGTTCAAGTAAACATTTTTCTGCAAACTCTTTGGCTGAAGTTAAGTTGTAGTCCTGAGAAACGCGTTCTGATAAATCTTCTTCAATACATTTAACATATCCGGCAGAGGTATCCGAATGTACGGTTATTTCCGTTGTTGTTCTTGCAATTGCAGCGCCGATAGCATTAGCAACGCGCACATTTTCCGGGATGCTGAGTTTGCAGTTAAGCTTTTCAGCTATTTTGGGTCCGAAAATATTTGCAGGCCCGCCGATAACCGCAACGGTTGTGGGTTTAATATCTTTTCCTTCAATTATTTCATGAATAGTGTAAACCGGGCGTGTGTTTAAGTCCGCAAGCATTTCATTTACTTCATCTACAATCTGGTTTACAACAGCGTCAATGATTTCTTCTGCTGCTTGTTTTTCTCCAATGCTGTTATCCTGCGCGAATTTTTCTATAATTATTTTTGCAAGTGATTCATCTCCGTATTCAGATAACCCGAGATAACGTACCGCATCCGTGGGTGTTAATCCCTGGCCGTTCATGCAATATGGCTGGCCTTGCCTTTCAGGGCCGATTACAATTTTTTCATCATCATGAAAAACTTTTGAATCTCCACCTACACCTATGGAACGAGTATATAAAGCACGGATTAAAGTTTTATATTTTCCTAATGTAATTCCTTCTGGTTCTAAAAGAGGCGCGCCTTTGTGAATAATTGCAATGTCGGTTGTTGTTCCTCCGATATCAAGCGCTATAATGCATTCTTCGTTTTTAACAAGGCCTAAAATTCCCATAATTGACGCGGATGGTCCGCTTGTAATTGTCTGAGCCGGTACATTTAAACTTTCGTTTATTTTTATCGTACCGCCGTCTGCTTTTAACATGTACACAGGCGCATTAATTTGCATCTGGCCAAGCGCGCTTTTTACGCTGTCTATGAATTTTTTATGAATTTCATAGACGCTTGCGTTTAGATACGCTGTATTCATTCTTCTTGGAAAGTTTAACATGCCGGAAACTTGATGGCCTAATGATGCAAACAAAAGAGTATTATTTAATTTTTCCGCTATGTGATTTTCGCATTCCGCGTTTCTAACTGAAAACTTTGAAACTATGCCCGCGTATTTAATATTATTTGTTTGAAAATGTTCTTTTATACTTTGAATTTCCTGTTCCGACACTTCTGAAATTACTTCGCCTCTATGATCAACGTATCCTGAAACAAAATGAGTATCCTGATTTATTTTAATCAGTTCTTTTGGAATTCCGGGCCCTGTTTGAGCAATTAAACCCGCTCTAACGAGTTTATCCTGAACAACTGCATTCGTTGTTAGCGTTGTTGATAATACCAGCCTTTTTACGTTGTTTATATCAATATTTTGGCAAACTTTTTCGATAGCTTCAAGAATTGAAGATAGTAAATCATCTCTTGTTAATATTTTAACCGTATTTATTACTTTTTTACCGTCTAATATAACCGCATCGGTGTGAGTTCCGCCCATATCCAGCCCGAGTATCATAAGCCCTTCTTTCTCGTTATTATAATGTATAAAGAATATTTATTTATCTTAATTAAAGCAATAAAAAATATATACGTTTTTAAATTAAAACTTTTAAAGTCATGCAAATTATATTTAATTTTATATATCATTTTCATAAAAATTATAATAAACTAAAAATATGATAAAATTATCAAACGTTGTAATATATCCGTGGAATTGGATTAAGAGAAAAAGTAATAATGCTATTGCAATTATAACTATAATGATGACATCCCTTTGGCATGTATACAAATACAGGAAAAAAGGTCAGGCTCTTATTAAAAATACCATTTATAAACAAATACTTTTCACGGGCTGGGACGGATTAAAAGTAATAGGGTTTGTTGCTTTTTTAATCGGGGCGGTTGTTTTTATTATAGGTTCTACAATCTCTCAAACCATTGGTGCAAAACAAGTTTACGGTATTCTGGCTAAATACGTTTTAATTAGAGAACTTGCTCCTTTAATAACCGCAATTATTCTCATTGCCCGTAGCGGAACCGCAATTGCTACTGAAATCGGGAATATGAAAGTAAATAATGAAATTGAGGTTTTAAGGTCTTTGGGGATTGATATCCGGCATTATATCGTTGGGCCTAGAATCATCGGTTTTATGATATCAACATTAGGATTGACGTTATATTTCGTTTTTATCGGTATTGCGGGAGGATATATAATTCCTTATTTTATTGCGGATTTAAGGCTTGAAGCGTATATTACTGTAATTTTCAGCAGTGTTTCTTTATATGATATAGGAGTTGTAATTTTAAAAAGTTTAGTATTTGGTTTGATAATTTCCACAATATCGTGTTATAATGGATTTCTTGTTGGGCGTTCTTCAACTGAAGTGCCGATTTATTCAACGAGGGGTGTTGTAAGTTCACTAAATATTTGTTTTTTAACTTACGCATATTTGACAGCATTGAGTTATATATAGAATGAGAAGTAAAAAAGAAAGAATACTTGAATTAGAAGAGTTTACTAAAAAGTGGGCGTTTTTAGCTAATCACGTTTCGTTTAGTGCGAATGGAACTAAAATTATTGAAGATATAACTTTTAATATTGATTTTGGTGATACTTTTGTAATAATGGGGCCTTCAGGCTCGGGAAAAACGATATTATTAAAATTGTTGTTTGCATTAATTTATCCGGATGACGGTGAATTATTTATTCAAGGCTATGATACAAAATACGCATCTGAAGATGATATTATGGAAATTCAAAAAGACATGGAGTTTATTTTTCAATTCGGATCCTTAATTAATAATATGAATGTATATGAAAATATAGCCTTAATGAACCGCTATCATCATGTTAAAAATGATGAAGAACTTGAACAGGAAATTGAAAGCAAACTCAAAGATTTTAATTTGTTAGAAAGGAAATTTGCAAGACCTTCAGACCTTACATTAAGTGAAAAAAAATCTGTGGCTTTTTGTAGAATGCTTATTAATGATTTTAAAACCATATTTTTGGATGAACCATTTGAGGCTATTGATGAAGCAACGCAAAGAAAAATATTAAGCAATATAAAAAATTTTAAGAAAAAGAAAAAAACTTTGGTAATTACAACGAATGAATTAAAATTCGCAAATAGATACGCGGATAAAATCGGTTTACTTGATAACGGAAAAATGGTATTCTTTGGAACAGTTAATGACCTAACTAAAAGTCAGGATAAAAAAGTTATCCGGCTCGTTGACCGTTTATCTGATATAGCTGATGACCAAACAGAAATCCCGGAGGAATTAAATGGCATTTAATAAAATGAAACATCTTGAAAAATTAGTTAGTGTTTTTGTTTTATTAGGAATAATTATCTTAATAACAACTACACTATTAATTGGAAATTTAAATAAATGGTTTACTTCAAAAAACGAGTACTATACATACTTGCCTTCGGCTGCCGGGATCGATAAAGGCATCGTTGTAAAATTAAGAGGCGTAGGGTTTGAAATTGGAACTGTTGAAGATTTTTCTCTTACTAAAGATGAACGCATTTTAATCAAATTATCAATAACGAAAAAATATGCAAGCAAAATAAGAACAAATTCTGTTTTATACATAAAAAAACCTACTATCGGGATTTTAGGTAAAACATATTTTGAAGTTTCGCCCGGTTCAGCAGAATTGCCTGTTCTTCCTTCCGGCTCATTTATCCCTTCAAGTAAAACATTTGAAGGGCGTTTATTAATAGCGAGTAAATCAAAAACCGGAATTACGGATGTTGAAGAAGAATCGGATTTAAACCTGCCTACTCCTATTAAGAATTTTTTAAATAGAATTAATTACATTCTTGACCCAAACCGGCCTTATCTGAAAAATACAGAAGAAATTTTATATAGAATTAAAGGTATTCTCACAACTGTTGACAAACAAGGTTTATTATCCGTAATAGGAACAAGGCGTTTTCAAGCCCACATTGAAAATATCACACGGAGCATTAATGATATAACAAACAGACAAATAAGGCAGATTATGGATAGAGTTGTAGGAATTATGACAACAGTTGAAGCAACGAGTAATACAGTTATCGGAGTTAGGTTACCGAGAATAATGAGAAGCCTTGAAAACGTACTTATAAGAACTGAAAGCGTACTAAGGAATCTGGAAAGAAGTCCGATTTTTGGGGGCGGCAGAGGAAAGACTTCAACAACAACACAAACAAGGTCGCGGTCAAATAGAGCCAGAAGGCGGGGAGTGTTACTTGAATAAGAAAATTTGTCTATTGATAAAATTATTTGTTTTATTTTTTATTATTTCATGTACTTCAGGAACAACTGTTGTAAAAACTACTGGAGAAATAAATATGCGAAGCCTTGAAGCTGATCCTGAATTTTCTTCGGTTTTAATTTCAATTAATAGGGAGTTAAGGCTTGCTTATGAATATTATCTAAAGGGAGATTTTAAAAAAGCTTTAAGAGTTTATAAAAAGGCTGCCCGAAGTTATATGAAGTATGATTACCGGCACAGGCTAGCCACGATATATTCCAATATTGGAACAATTTTCTTAAAAATAAATCAGCTTAAAACAGCAAAACAATATTTAAGAGAATCTACCCGGTTAAGTCATCAATTTATTAGAAGTAAAGAAGTCAGGATAAGAATCAGAGCGGTAAACCTTTATAAAATAGCAAAAATTTATTTGTTTCAAAATAAGTTAAAACAATGTAAAAAACTTAATAGCCATTCCTATAAATTAAACAGACAAATAACAAATTATCCGGGGTATGCTAAAAACTATAGAGTTGACGGAATGTATTACGTTGCAATGAAAAAATATAAAAAAGCTGTTGTTTCTTTTACAAATGCAGTTAAGTATAATTTAACTTTTAGTGATTTTTATGATTTAATATTAAACCGGATAAGCTTAGGTGATATCTATTTACTGAAAAAAAAATATAAATCCGCTTTAAGCCAATATAAGCGGGCTTTATATATTGCAAAAAAAAGGGAATACAGCGAAAAGATTAATCAGGTTTTATATAAATTCGCGGTGCTTTGGGATAAACGAAAAAGATATAAAAGAGCTTTAGGATATTATAAACGCGCTTATGAAACAGCGCTTAACCTTGAAACCAATGATGATATCCGTAGGATAAGAGAAAAATTATCTTTTGATAGAATTAAACAGATTTATATAATGTTAAAGAAGACTAAAGATTTAAAAATATATCAAGAAAAGATTAACTTTTTTTATTATACCCGTTTTAAGGAATAACTAAAATATTTTATAAGCAATTCCAACGCCAAATTGTAAACCGCTAAAAGCAAATTTAAAATCACCTATTGCCTCTTCCTCTCCTCCAGTATAATAATAACGGAGAAACGGGTTAATAATAAAACTGCCAATTGAAATCATAAATCCGCATTCAAAAGCTAACCCCATTGTTAATTCAGGAAATTCTCCTGTATATTCTTTCTGCATTATTTTTTTATATGCCACAAACCCGGCTTTTAAATATAGCCCTTTTAATATTTTTACGCTCATTACTTTTCCTAAATTAAATATTATATTTGGGTTTATAAAATAACCGTAATATTCTGCAAATGAACCGTCAGAAATTTCAGCCGAATTCCATGTTATCCCCGCTGTACATCCAATTCCAAGCCACGATAAAAAATACCAGTCAACAAAACCTGCATAAGCTATGTTTGTTTTATATTCATCCTTGATAGGATAAGGATATGAGGTCGTCTTTTTTATACCAATTTTTGACATATTTATTGCAATCCATGCGCCTGCAACAAGACGAATTTCATCTCTTTTTGGTTTAGGTTTTATTTTAACAGATTTTTTAATTTTTACGGTGTCTTCAAAAACTCCGCTTTCTCCAATTTTTACTTTGCTTTTTTCGGTTTCGTTTTTTAGACGTTCAAACCGTTCAAGTGCGGATAATTTATTTCTGGAAAATCTCCGTTTTCTCGCTAGAGCTATTATTTTTTTTCTGTTTTTTAGATATGCAATTATTCTAGTTTTTAAATACATGGCTGCTTTGTCAACCATATCAAACATTTTTGTTCCTGTTTGACCGATAATCAACCTTTGTAATACGAGTTCCTTTCCTTTTATGTCATAAAGTAATACGGAAAATCTTATTTCATTACCTTTAACCACATTATAAGAGCCGCATATAACGAGTTCAGCTCCGATACGTTTACCCTTTTTAATAACTTCATTTCTGTTGTAAATTTGAATGATTTTCAGCCCTTGTAAAGGTGTATTTTTAAATCCGCTTTTCCTTAAAACTACCCTTAGTGAACTCGGTAAAGATGTAGAAAGAAATCCATATTCTTTTGGTGCTTGCTCTTTTTGTAATTCAAAATACGCTGTTTTAATATTTTTCTTTTGTGCATATATAGTCAGGTTGATTAAGAGAATCAATAGTGATATTGCTAATACTTTTATTTTCACCATTTTCTTCACTCCCTATAATATTATAATTCAAAACAACTGCGAGTTTCAATACACATATAATAAAATGTTGCTTTTTTGTTATTATTTTTAAGTATTTCTAAACACTTTATTTCCACCTTATTTTATTAAATAAAAATTGAAATAAGCCTTAGATTTTAATTTATTATAATAATGAAAATAAAAACCGTTATTTATCAGCAGGAATTATTAGGCAAAATTCCGCCACAAGACTTTAAAACGATTAAAAATTTAAACCCGGATCATGTTTGTTTGCCTGAATATTTTTTCCACCCTGATTTTATTGCTTACAAAGATTCAATGAAGCTTATGAAAGAATATTCAGAAGAATTGAATTGTACTTTAATCGGGGGTTCAACAGTGCTAGAAGAAAACGGAAAATTCTACAACACATGTTATATTTTTCATAAAGGTAAGGAAAAAGGCAGTTACAAAAAAATAAATCTTTTTTTCCGTGAACAGGGGAAAATAACTCCTGGCAGCGAATTTTTTACTTACAAATTTAACGCTATAAATATAGGATTAATGATTTGCGCGGATGCTTTAAGTGAAACCGCATGGAATAAAATGGCGGGCTTGAATCCTGACATTGTTTATATTCCTACTTTTTCTCCGTATAAAGAAGAAACCAAAGAGGAAAAGTTTAAACGCGATGAAGAGTTATACGTTGCCGGTGCCAAAAAATGCGGCTGTCCGGTAGTTAAAGTCTGTTGTATAGGACAATTTAAGGATACAAAACTTCAGGGCAGAAGTCTCGTTGCCGATCCTAATGGAATTTTATGGCGCGTTGAACCTGAAAACGAAAATGATAAAATTATTAAGAAAATTGAGATTGAAGTTTAATTACTTTACGTTAAAAAGCAAGCCTATGTTTAAATAAGCTGAAAATATTTTGCTGCCCGTTGTTCCGGTTCTCTGAAAATTGTTAATCTGGTTTTTAAGCTCTATTCCGGCAAGAAGTGTTATTCCTTTACCCAGATCAAAGGTGTAACCAACACCGTAACATAACCCAAAATCAGGCACGGAAAAAAGATTTGTATTGGATTCTTTAGTGGTTGAATCCTCAAACTCACCTTTAACTATAAAGCCGATATATACGCCGAGGTATAAATATATTTTTTTAAAAGTAAATACAGGGGAAAAGTCCAAAAAAATATACTGTAAATCGTATTGTTTATAATATGAACTCGTTGTTGATTCTTCTTTTGTTCTTAAAAAGTGATTGCCAAGGTCAAATACAATTCCAATGTGTTTTGAAAAAAAGTACATGCCTCTAAATGAAAAGTGATAATTCAAACGAGCAACGTTTTCTCCGTTTACCATAACTCCTGATGTTAACTGGGAGATACCGATACCCGCATTCATTCCAAGGTCAAGCCTTTCTGCCGACGGAGCACTAATATCAGTGTTTGCTGCAGGCGTTGTATTATCCTGCGCGAATATAAAAACGGGTATTAGTAATAAAGTTATTATTGTTAAAATTATTACGGTTTTCTTTTTCATATAAATACTCTGTTTTTAATATAATTTTATTAATATATATTATATACTCTAAAATTAAAATTGTAAAGTAAATCATATAAAATCATGAAATCACCGGGAAAGCATGATTATTACTTTAAGTTATAATCACCGCTTCTATTTTTCGGTTTTAAACTATTTATAAAGTGTGAATTAACATGAATAGAGTTTATCAAACCTTTCCCAGAAATCAGGAAAGCTTTTGGAAACAACCTTAGGGTTTTTAATTCTTATGCCCGGAATTTTTAAGCCCGCGAGCGCGAAACTCATTGCCATTCTGTGGTCGTTATAAGTATCAATAATCGCGGGTTTATAACCTTTAACCGGAGTTATTTTTATCCAGTCATTTCCCGTTTCAACCCTTGCCCCTGTTTTTAAAAGTTCGGTTTCCATGGCTGAAATTCTATCCGTTTCTTTTATGCGCAGGTTTCCGATATTTTTTATCACGGTTTCGGATGACGCAAACAATGCAACTATACACAGGGTCTGCGCAATATCCGGTGTGTTATTCAAATCGCACTCAATACCGTGTAATTCCCCGGTTGACTTTATAATAGTTCTGTTTTTCTTTACTGTAACATCCGCGCCCATTTTTTTTAAAAGATAAGCAAACTCGATGTCTCCCTGATCACATTCATAACCCACGTTTTCAATCTCAATATTTCCGTAAGTTATTGCACACGCAGCCATGAAATACGACGCACTGGACGCATCGCCCTGAACAACGAATTTTCTTGACTTATACTTTGTTTTACCCGGAATAATAAAACGGGAATAATTTTCATTTATAACTTTTGCTCCGAAATCCTGCATCACCTTTATCGTTGTATCGATATACGGTTTTGATACCAAATCTCCGATTACTTTAAGTTCAAGGCCTTTTTCAAGCAAAGGCGCTATCATTAACAACGAAGAAATATACTGGCTTGATTTATCACCGGGTATTGAAATCTTACCCCCGGATAATTTACTAGCTGTAATTTTAATCGGGGGAAACCCGAGGTTTTCAGCATAAGTAATTTGCGCTCCGAAACTGTTTAACGCATTTACCAAATCACGGATAGGACGCTCTTTCATTCTCTGCTCACCGGTTAAAGTATAAGTCCCTTTACCCATGGTTAGCAACGAGGTTAAAAAACGCATTGTTGTGCCCGCATTTCCGATAAATATTTCATCATTATATTGGTCAAACTCTCCGGCTTTACCGTATACCTCAACCATGCCCGACTGCTCCGTTGTTTTTATTCCAACTTTGTTTAACGCGTTAATCAGATATTTAGTATCATCGCTGTAAAGCGGTTTTAGAATTTTTGATTTCCCCTTTGCAAGAGAAGAAATTACAAATACTCTGTTCGTAATTGATTTACTTCCGGGAATAGATATTGAAGTGTTTATACGTTTTAATGGCGTTATTTCTTTCATTATATTTAGAAACCAGACTTACGAGCTATGCTTTTTGCCGTCTTTTTCAATACGTTCATTTAGATTATCAACGATTTTTTTATTAACCTCAGTAATGCTGCCTACAGCCTCAATGGTAATTACTTTACCGTTATAATATTCAAGTATGGGTTTGGTTTCGTTTTCATATATTTCAAGGCGGTTTTTAATGGCTTCGGGCTTGTCATCATCTCTTTGATATAATTCCCCGCCGCAGGCATCGCAAACGCCTTCCTTTTTTGACGGTTTTGTTTTTACGTTGTATATCGCATTACAGTTTTTGCATTGCCTTCTGTTTGACAGCCTGTCAATTGACACCTGTCTTGGCACATCTAGGAGAACAACGTAATCAATGTTCGCGAATTTATCAAGGCACTGAGCTTGTTCAAGGTTTCTTGGAAACCCGTCAAGAATAAACCCGTTGTTGCAGTCATCTTTTTCAATCCTGTCGTTCATAACTTCACATGTTAATTCACTGGGAACAAGGTCTCCTGAATCAACAATTGCTTTGATTTTTTTACCAAGTTCGGTTTGATTCTTAATATGATACCGAAAAATATCACCAGTAGAAATGTGAGTGATATTATACGCGTTTTCAAGGTCTTTAGCCGCACTTCCTTTTCCGGCGCCTTGAGGACCAACAAGAACGAGACTCAACATTACGTTTTTCCTCCTGAAAATTAACATAACTGAAATACCAATCAAATATAAGTTACAGATAAATAAAAATCAAATCATGCAATATAAAAATGTAATTATTAAAAAAAACGATTTTTAACTCTCTAGTTTACCCATAAGTATTTTATGAACTTAATTAGTGTTTATTTTTTTATCATTAATGAATTCAAATTAAAATGTAAATTATAAACTTCAAACAATGCACCTTGTATTTGATATACTTCTTCTTTAAATAAAAGCTCGCTGAATTTATTTTTATCCTTTCTTTCTTATTTTCGTGTATTTCGTGTGTTTGGTGGTTAACTTTAAAAAATTGGATATTTAACATTAAGATTTAAACCACGAAAAACACTAAACACACTAAAATTAAATAATAATCCTTTCTATTTCTATTTTTGGAAAATGTCCGAAATTTACTAAAAGACCAAGGCGAAGATGAGCAGCTTTTAAATAATTGAAAAGTTGAGCTTTATGCTCTGCTTTCAAAATTTTTACAGCTTTAATTTCTATAATAATTTTATCATAACATATAAAATCAGGTTTATACGTTTGAGATAATAATTCACCTTTATATTTTATTCTTAAATCTTTTTGTTCAATAAAAGGGATTTTGGACTTTTGGAATTCAATTTTTAAACATTCTTGATAAACTGATTCTAAAAAACCACATCCCAATTCTTTATAAACTTCAAACAATGCACCTTGAATTAGATATACTTCTTCTTTAAATAAAAGCTCACTCAATTTATTTTTATCCTTTCTTTCTTATTTTCGTGTATTTCGTGTGTTTGGTGGTTAACTTTAAAAAATTGGATATTTAACATTAAGATTTAAACCACGAAAAACACTAAACACACTAAAATTAAATAATAATCCATTTTTCAGCGGCAGCTCTCCTTTTACTTTACGTTGCGCAAGGATGGAGCGTTGTTTTCACCTGCAAACAACGTGCAGTTTAAGAAAACTAAAATTAAAAACCGGATAATTCTTACTTTATTCTAAAATAAAAACTAATTCCTAGACCAAAAAAAAAATACGTAAAATTTAAACTCGTATTAGTTAATTCAACCACTTGAACTTTATTTATAATTTTAAACATTATAGCAAAGTTTTGATATTTGCTTAAAATTAAATATCCTAAATCAAATTGAAACCCGGGACGCAAAGGTTTCATATTATGCCCTTCTTGAGGATTAGTGTTGTATCTACCAAGATATATATCAAGAGTGACACCCGCATTTAAAATAAAACTATGCATATATGAAAGACCCCATATCCTTAAAGTATATAACGCGCCAATATTCCAGTAAAATAATGAACCGTAATAATCATCATTGCCAATTGAATCATCTATTATGTTGTATTGGTTAGCTCCATTTAAAATTTCACCATATTTAAACCCAGTGTTTATTGTTATGCCTGAACTTACTTTTGCATATGCAGAGTTGAAGAAATACATAAAGCTTGTATTTCCATGTATTTCAAGCAAAACTCTATTAGATGATACTCCAACACTAACAATATCCGTGGAGGCGCCAAAATCAAGTCCTAAAACATTAACGGTTTATCACCAAGGTGTTTTTTCAATGCTCTTTCTTCTTCCTTTTTCTTTTCAATCTTTTTCCGTTCATACTCTGTTAATATTACAGATATTTTATCTCTGTTCGCTTGTGATTTGGCAAGCCAAGTGTTGAAATTGTGCATTGTTGTCATTAAATACATTTTAAATTTAGACGCACTAATTGAAAATGCTCCCTTATTTGATTCTTTAACAAATAGCTTAAAATATTTTTTTACACTTAAATTTGAAGCATTAATAATTTTATTTAAAATGTTATTTTCTTTTATAGCATTTTTTATATCACCCCATCCAAAATTAAAATATTTAAATTTTATCCCAGTTGTTGAAAACCTTGTTCTATAGAAAGGAGAATACATCTTATCTTCTTTCGTAACCTTAACGAGTATTTCTTGACTTT
>CALGPD010000284.1 GCA_937960625.1 uncultured Spirochaetia bacterium
ATACATATCAGCCCGATGACAGCCGTGCGCCTTATTATTCTGATAAAAGTTTAAGTTGGAAAAATTCAAATTTTGCTCTGGTTGAAGTGGGGGGGAATAAGTTTCCTTCTGTAAATAAAATTGCCCAGATGAATTATTCGGGTGTAATTTTATGCCTGCCTTTTAATAAAGCCAGCGATTTTAGTATTGACGATTTTTTAAATGAAAACAATATAATGGCTCTTACTAACAAAGAGTTTCATGATTGGTTTGCCGCGGCGAGGAATTTTTCAAAACAGCTTAACATGCTCGGGGTGAAAGTTATTTTAGCGATAAACCTTCAACAATACCGTTTTAATTATAGAATGAATATTCCGGTTTTTCATTCTGAAAATTATAAATCTCTATCCGAAAAAGGAAAAGAAAATTTTAAAGAATATATCATAACTTTTCATAAGTTTTTAATTGAAAAACTAAAATTATCCGGCATTTTGCTACAGAATACCCGGTTTTTATCAAATAAAATTTTATTTGAATATCTAAAAGAGTTAAAATCTTTTGCGGGAAAAAGCTTTTTTACCGGTGTTTTTTCCAAAGGCGATAATTACGTTAACGAGTTATTAATAAAAGCCGGTTTTGATGCTATTTTAGATTATTCATTCAGCAAGTCCTTGCAGCGGACAATAGATAAAAATTTATCGCTTTCAAAATTAACTAATTTTTTCGGAGTTGATGATTTATATAAATTTCATGATGAACATATTGTTTTTTACAGCAGTAAAAACACTGCCCAAAAAAACAATCATACTCTTGCGGGCTCTGTGTTTATAAATACAGCACCAAGAATTGGAATTTTATTCATAAATAACAATTTTTTGGATAAAGCTACGCAGATAATCTCATGGATAAATGTTTTTAAAAAGAAATATTTAAAAAATTACAAATTGGTTGAAATTTTTAAGTCGGATAAAGTTTTTAGTTATTTATTATCTAACGGACAAAATGAAATGCTCGTTGTGATTAATAACGCCAATTATAGGTTTAATAAAGTTTTATATTTAAAGATAAACAAAAACATTCCTGAAAATTACCGTTTTAAAGATTTTTCCGGCGGCCCTGATCTTGACGCTAAGCACGGTAAAATTAGAGTTACTATAAATCCTAATACAGTCAAAGCGTATCATTATAAAGGTCTTAAACGGTTTAGAAATTTAAAAAATACTTCCAGAAGAGCTATATCTTATTCAAAAGAGGAAAAAAATATAAAAATTATCCGTTTTAGGTTTTACGCGGGAAAAAAAGTGAACACAATTCACCTTGTTGGTGATTTTAATAACTGGAACAGTAAAACACTGCCCATGATAGATAAGCAGCATAACGGCTGGTATGAGATTGATGTGCCTTTGCCTGCCGGAAGATATACGTATAAAATTTTAATTGACGGCAAAATTCTCGTTGCTGATTATAAAGCGTCTTTATTTATGGATGACGGAAACGGCGGGAAAAAAAGCGTAATTATAGTCAGGTAAGAAAATAAGCATTGATAAATTTTGAATTAAAATTTATAATTGTAATTAGAGAACAGTAGTAAATGAAAAGAATAATAATTGTATTAACAACATTACTCATAATAATTTTAACATCCTGCACAATAGAAGCAACAACTGCAAAGCTTAACGCTCCTATGGGGTTAAGGCAGTTGGGCAATGTTGATATATCATCTTTAACCGATTATAATGTTTTTAATATGAACGGCACACTGGAAACTGAAATCGATGATTATGATTCTTCCAATAATCCTTATTACGCGGGCGACGGATATGGTACTCCTTCAACCATGACAAACTGCGTTGCAATTGAGTTTTACGCATATAACACAGAGCAAAATTTCAACGGCTATAATGTATACATTGTTACTAATGATGTGGCTTTTACTGATGCGGCTACTACGAGAAGCTTGATAAAAGCACAGCTTAAGTTATATCAGAAAGGCCAAAACGACAGCGATGTTTCAAATCCAATTAAACCTGTTGAACCCGGAGATGTTTCGTCCGGCTCTTATGCATCAACTTTATCAAACGTTTATTTTTCAGGCGGGGGGTTAACGCGTTTTGTCGTTGTACTTAATCAGGAATGTGATTATACTACAAAAGTTTTAAATAATTTTGCAAGCAATAATTCATGGATCGTTGTAACTGCTGTAAGCTTAACCTCGGATAGTTTAAATGAAAGCGAACCAAGTAATGCAATTCAAATTAGTAATCCCTAAGTGAGAAAAATGAAGAAACTAAGATTAATTATATATTCTATATTAATAGCCGTAATAATCAGTTGTGGCATCCCAACTCCGGATTCTGTTGTAAAGTTTAACACACCGGTAATATTAACCGGTACTAAAACAGATTTAGGCGGCGGCTATTATAGTTATGGTAATATTATTAAAAGTTATTCCCCTAATTCTATTACAATTACCATACAGGCTTATCAGCCCGAAGCTGATTTCAACGGATTTAATATCTATATAAGAAACAGTGTTGACCATCCTTCAAAGACTCTTGAGACCGCGGTTTCTGAGCATTATTACTTTAATTCTTCTACCGGAGAATATTCTAACAAATCAGATATCGAAGCAACGTATATTATTCCTGAAGGCAGCCGTACTTCAAGTTTATACCCATCAATATCGCTAAATAATTTATCTAGTTACGGGGTATATCCCGATATAACGAGTTATCCCGTTTCGTTTACTTTTACTATAGAATGGGACGGTCAGCAAAAAGAAATTACAGAGGGCGGTTTGAAAAAATATTATATCGGAGTTACAGCAGTTGATACGGCAGGGTATAACGAATCCAGTCTAAGTAACGTAATACAAGTATATTTTGACAGCGGGGCATCCGGCGACCCTGATTTTTAAAATCAATATAAATTTTAACTTGACGTTTTATTTATAATGCATTTTTTTATTTGTACGACAATTTAATGGTAGGTTAATTATAATTTACCGGAGGAAAATTAAAAGATGCAGCACGTTATAAGTATTTCAATCTATTTGGCAATTGGAATTGGCATAGGAGTTTTTTACTATTATGTATTAAAACGCAATGTGCTTGGTGAAATTTTTGGCGCTTGCATAGTAGGGTTTATTGGGGCAGTCCTTGGCGGTAAAATACTTGACAAAGTATTTGAATATCTTAGAAATGTAGGTAACGTAAATATCGGCACTGCAATAATCGGCGCAATAATTCTGGTATGGCTATACGTTTTAGTCAGCCCTTCCAGTCATAAAGACAGCTGATTTACAGCATGAATATTTCCGTAATATCTATTGGAAATCCCGATAAACATTATGAGCAGATAATCGAAAAGTATATCAAAAAATGCAATAAGTACTATAAAGTCAGTCATATACCAATCCGCAGCGTAAAAATCAAAGACGATAAAACCCGCGTCAAAAAAGAGTTTGATTTAATAACCAATACTTTAAAATCACGGCAAAATAATAAGGGTTTTATCTGCGCTTTGGATGAAAAAGGTAAATCTTTAGATACAAAAGGTTTTGCGGGTTTTATTAAAAAACGTATTTTATCTTCAGTTGATTTGTTTTTTATTATAGGCGGGGCAGCGGGTTTGCCAGAAGAAATTAAGCGGAATTCTGATTTAAGCTTACGTTTATCGGATTTTACGCTTCAGCACGACATTGCTTTAACTGTGTTGTTTGAGCAAATCTATAGAGCATTTACTATTTTAAAAAACGTTCCCTACCATAAATAAATTACCATAAAATATATTTTGATTTTAATTTTTGAGTTTTTGTCTATAAACAGTGCGGGCTTTATTTACAAACTCAATAAAATCTTTGTCAGAATAATCAGAATGTGAATAATGCAAAGAGGTGAATGAATTTTTTCTATATTCGAGTTGAACTTCACCGTAAATACCGTCTCCGATGTATATCCGGTGTGCTCTGTTTTTTACTGTAAATAAAACGAATTTTGCCTGTGTTAAATATCCGGGGTCAAGATTTACTATTCTGCCTTTTTGATTATCATTTGAAACCGAATTTTCATAGTCGTTGGTTTTATTCTTAAAAAGGTGAAAATTTTCTGCTGATATTAATTTGTTAAAAAAAAAGTATTCCTTAAATAATATTTCTCCCATTTCTTTTTCATAATATGAAGTATATTTTGTGAATTCAATAGGTCCGTATTTTAAAAGGATTTTGGAAAACTTTTGCTCTAGAAAACTGATGCTGTTTTCAACATGGATTTTTTCTTTATAGATAACTGAGCAAAAAGGTAAAACAAATAAAGCCGGTTTAGTTTTCGCCATTAACGTTTATATAAGTTTTAATAGATTTGCTAAAAGTTTTGATACCTTATTGTATTCTTCTGCGCTGGAAAGCCACATTCTCGTGAAATTAACAATGTTGTCATAGGTTTCCATAACTTTTTTTTTATCGATTTTAAAAGCGTCTTGATTTATTTTTCTTAATTGAAGGATATGGTTTACCCATTCTTCATATGCATCGAGTACTTTAGTTATCTCAAAATAATTTTTCATAAATTCCATAATATTGCCGTTCCTGTATTATTACACCTTTAGTATTATAAATATATAATCATTACTAAAAAATTTAGCAAATATTTTTAATTTATTGATATCTGTAAAATAAAAAACTTACAATAAAAGCGTTTCTATACCTTTTTAATCGTTTTTATTCAAATATTTTTATATTTTTTATATAAGCTTTTTTATTATTGTTTTTTCGGAGGAAATTTTGCAAATCGTTCGTTTTAGAAATGACCGGAATGTAAGAATGTATGGTTTTTTATATGAAAATAAAATCCGTGCGATTGAGGGAAATATTTTTAATATCATTAAAGATACCGGAGTTGAACTCGATGCAGATAAAGTTAAAATTCTTGCTCCGGTGCCTCATCCAAATAAGATTATAGGCATTGGATTAAATTATAAAACGCATATTAAAGAATGGGCAGAAATTCATAATAAAAAATATGAAGATTGTATACCTAAGACGCCTATAATGTTTCTTAAACCCCCGACTTCACGAATTGGCCAAAACGGAGAAATCGAAATACCCGGACAAAGTAATCAGGTTGAATATGAGGCCGAGTTAGCCGTTGTTATTGGCAAACAGGCAAGGAATATCAGTAAAAATGAAGCTTTAAAATTTGTTTTAGGTTATACATGCGCAAATGATGTAACCGCGCGAGATTTGCAGATTGCAGACGGGCAATGGACAAGGGCAAAGGGATTTGATTCATTTTGTCCGCTAGGCCCGGGAATCGTTTTACAAAAAGGTTTTAATCTTGTATCCGGAAAAAGCAGTTTTATAAAAAAACGTGAAACCTTTATTGAAAATCCTAACAAGCTTCAAGTAAAAGCTTATTTAAACGGAAAGGTTGTTCAGGATTTTAATACAGAAGATATGCTTTTTAATGTTAGCGAACTTGTTTCGCATGTGTCAAAAGTTATGACACTTTTCCCCGGAGATGTAATATTAACCGGAACATCTGTTGGCGTTGGATTATTAAATAAAAACGATAAAATTGAAATTGAAATTGAAAAAATAGGCAGACTTTCAAATAAAGTTATTAACGCGAGTTAACTTTTATCCCGGATAGTATTGAAATTATCTGAAAAAGGAATTTCAATCCGTGATGTAGTTAATTTATCAATTATTCCAACCCTGAAAAGGCCGGGATCAATACCTTCACCTTTTAATAATAATACAACAAGAGCAATACCTATACCTTCGCCTTCGGTCGCATCTGCGTTTTCCATATAAAATTCAGCAATATTATCATACTGCATGGCTTTTGCAAGTTTTTCCCTCAAACGTTTTTCATCTACAGGTAAAATTTGAACATTATTCGTAACTTCTACACGCATTCCATATTCATCATAGAAGAATTTTATTTTTACAAAGTATCCTTCTTCTTTTGCTTTTTTACCATATTCGTATAACCATTCTTCACTGAAATGTTCTTTGAAAAGTTTTATACCTTTATCGTATTCTTCATCATTGTCTTCATCAATACCGAGTTCATCAAAATATATCTTTTTAATATTTGCTTTTGTGCCGTTAATAGCTAGTTCTTTAATACAGGTGTAAATAGTACTTTTTAAATCAAGTCTTTCAAATCTGGAAAGGATTTTTTCAATAACTGCTTCAAGTTTTTTTTCCATATCTTCACTTAAAGCGTAAGATATTAGATTAATTTGCCTGTTGCTAGCTACTGCAACTTCAATATCATTTTCTATTTCAAAGAAACTTTTTGACATGGTTAAACCTTATAATTTAATAATACTATAATAAATTATTGTGTATAAAAATCAAGAGTTTTTATTAAAATCAAAGTAAAAATATTAATAAATATTCCTAATGACAACTGATGTATAAAAATATAATATTGAATTTTTTTGCAAATTTAAGCAATAATTAAAAATTCTTGAATTCTGAATAAAAAAAAAAGTATAATATATAATAGGATAATTGTTAATGAAGCGAACTATATTATATATAATATTAATCACAGATGTTTTTTTAATTTCCTGTACAAATAATGCCGTTTTTAATATTCCAACTCATACAGTTGTTAAACCTGCGAGTATTTCAGTTACTAATCCCTTTACTGAAGCGGTAACCTATTTCGCAATTCATAATAGTAATTTATACGCAGGAACCAAGATATCCGGTGGTGGTACAGAAGTTTATAGGTATTCAGGCTCAAATATGGTGCTTGTTTTTTCCGAAGTTAATACTAACTATAAATATGTTTCTTCAATGTGTTCATTTAACGGAAAATTATATATAGGATTATATAATGCTTCAACGGGTGCAGAATTAAGACGTACTGTTGATGATACTGTTTATCCGCATACTTGGGAAACTGTAGAGACGGCCACAGTACCATATAATAGTGTTGGAGCGATGATTGAATATCAAAGTAGGCTGGTTATAGGTTTAAGTTCTTTTGATACAGGCGGAAATGAAAAAGTTATTCTTTTACACTCTGCTACCGGAGATTCAGGCAGTTTTATATCTTTATCTAATGACGGGCCAAATTTATGGGGTTTACATAATAATGAGGTCGCAAACTTCTATATATATAATAATGATTTATATATTGCAACAATCAAAGATAAGTCTGTTTTTGGAGACGGAGCTGAGTTATATAAATATACCGGTATTCCAGAGGCAGGCAGTTTAATCGGATTGGTAGATGCTGATACAAGTTCACCTGTAAGATATGGAGGTATGGGGCCGATCGGTACCAGCTATTCTACAAATATGGGATTTCCTTCCTTTGTTGAAAGTGGAGCTTATTTTTACATTGGAGTTAAAAACATTGTTCAGGATGGTACAGGGGTTACACCCAATACCGGGTGTAAAATATGGAGAACAAGTGACACCGGGGCAACAGCAGCATATCAAGAAGTCGTTGATAATGGTTTTGGTGATGTAAACAATATTTCTGTTGATTCCATGATTGTTTTTCATGGATATATTTACGCTTTAACTAGAAATTATACAACGGGATCAGAGTTGTGGAGAAGCAGTACGGGTAATTCAGGTACATGGGTAAAAAGAAATTCTGACGGATTTGGTGATTCCGCAAACGTTTCAGGAAGAGCTGTAATAATTCATAACGGCGTTTTATACATCGGTTTGGACCGTTCTACTGCCGGCGCTACAATTTTGCAATACGGCGCTGCGCCGTAATTATTAATAAATTCATTCCTTTTCTTTATTATCCATAATATTTATATTTTTAAATGAGAGTGTATTATAAAGATAAGTTTTCTTAAACTTATCTATTTTCTTTTTCTGCCGATTAATTGAACAGCGTAAATGTAAATTGGAGATTTTTCTTATGGGAAATAAACGGATTATATATATATTAAGTATTATTGTGCTTTTTGGAGTACTTGCTCTCGCTTTAAAGTATATTGATAAAGAAACTCCTGAGATTAAAAAACAGCATAATGTTTCCATAAAAAAACAATTAAAAAATATCAATCCGGGAAATGCTGTTTTTATAGGTACACATTCAAACGGTTTATACGTTTCATATGACGGCGGGCTAAATTTTAAAAAAATATATGATGAGGTTTTTTTAAACAAACAAGGCAAATTCATTCCCATAACAAAAGTTTTGAACTTAAATAAAAAAGAGTATATTTTTGTTACTTTAGGAAAAGGATTGATTTATACAAAAGATGCAGGCATAACATTTTCCTTTTTAAATAACGGTCTGCCGATTAAAAAAATCGTTGTAAACGGTTCACTCGCAATTGATATTTACAGAGATATAACCGCAATAACTTATGATGTAAATAATAAAAATAATCTCGTTCTAACCACCAAATATGGAGTTTATCTTTCCTTTAATAGGGGGCGTAAATGGAATTTTTACTCAAAGCCTCCAAGGTTTAATAATAATCTTACTTCAGTCGCGTTTTCTTCAAAATACGGTTTTCATTTATATTTAGGAACAGCGTATAACGGGTTATTTGCCAAACAAAGCAGAAACGGTAAATGGATTCGTTTGAACCGCGGATTGAAAATGACAGGCAGTATTGTAGAAGAAATCGGTTCTCTGGCCATTGACCCTACTGATAAAATTACTTTATATTGCGGTCACAACTTTGGAAATAGGTTGTTTAAGTTGAGCCTGAAAAAAATCAAATGGCAGAAAAATGAAAAAGGTGAGAAAACCGGATATAATGTTAGATATACACGATGGTATCCTGTTAGAATTCCATTTAGCAAAAAGCGCGGTACTGTTGAATTATTAAATGATATTCAGGATATTCAATTCAGAAATATTCAGGGTATGTATAAATTAGTATTATTAACAAATCATGGAATTGTTCTAAAAAATAAAGAATCCACAAAATGGAAAAGGCTAAGAATAAATTCTTTTTTATCAAAATTAAAATCTGCTCAGGATATAAATACATTAACCGTTTATTCTCAAGGGAAATTAAATTATTCTTTCAGTAACATACACTTACTTAAAAGCAGATGGAAATATGCTATTAAATCCAAATATTTTGCTAAAGCAGAAAACCGCCGAGGTTTTTATATTCAAACCCATGTTGCATTTCAGAAAAAAAGGCTAAGCAGGCTTATACGGTATTTAAAAAAGTGTAATTATAATATGGTAACCATTGATTTAAAAGATGACTTTGGCATGGTTAATTATCATTCATCCTTAGATATTGTAAAAAAAATCGGTTCTGATAAAGGCACAAAAATTAACTTAAAACGTTTTGTGCAAAAAATGCATAAACACGGTATATATGTTGTCGCAAGAATGGTTGTTTTTAAAGACCCAATTCTTTACAAATATCAGGAAGGAAAATATTCTGCTTATAACGGCTATACAAAAAAACCCTGGCGCGCAGAATTTTACCGGGGTAAACGCGTTTTAAGAAACAAAGAACGTTGGACAGACCCGTTTTGTTCATTTGTATGGAAATATAACGTTGCAATTGCAAAAGAAATGGAAGCTATTGGAGTTGATGAAATTCAATTTGATTATATAAGGTTTCCCACAGACGGGGATAATTTAGAGGATATTAAATTCCGTTTTCGCAAGCAGGGACAGGAAAAGAAAGATGCGATTGAAAGTTTTCTCTACCTTGCGCGTTCCCGGTTGAAGATACCCATTTCCGTTGATATATACGGTGCAAATGGCTGGTATCATATGGGAGACAGAATCGGGCAGGAT
Source organism: uncultured Spirochaetia bacterium (assembly GCA_937960625.1). Taxonomy (GTDB): domain Bacteria; phylum Spirochaetota; class CALGPD01; order CALGPD01; family CALGPD01; genus CALGPD01. The sequence goes on from CALGPD010000284.1 coordinate 9,744, forward strand.
ATTGAAATGCTAGCAATGTATGCAGATGCTATTTGCCCTATGTTTTATCCGTCTCATTTTGAGAATTCATTCTTAAATCACAAACCTTACCGAGAAAGGCCTTATAGGATATATTATTACGGCACCAGACGCAGCTTAATAATGGCGCGTTATCATATAGAAATTAGAAGCTGGCTTCAGGCTTTTAAATTAAAGAGCAATCCTTATGACAGAAAGTATTACGGCACAAATTACGTTGCATATTCAATTTTGGGTGTACGTCATGCTAAAAGAACAGCGGGTTATACTTATTGGCATTCCGGTTCCAGGTATAAAATTGTTCCTAGAGCGCATAAGAAATTACATAGACTCGTTGCCGGGATTCATAATACACATAGGCCCGGAAAAATGAGAAAACGGAAGAAAAAATATTTAAGTTATAAATCAAAGAGAAATAGAGAATAAAAATATTTTTTATAAGTAAAATTTTAACTTTTATTTTTTATAAATACACCGAGTTTTCTATCAGTAATTGCTATGTGTTCCAAAAGCCAGTCTTTTAGAAATCGAACAAAGTTATTGGGAACAAAATTTTTGCCTTTTTGAAATTCCCCTGCGGAAAGAAGTATTCTGCGTACAAATTCTTGATGCAGCCTTTTATGAGCGCCTAAATCCGGATATTTATGTTCTATCATTAAATTTTCTTCTGTTGAAAAATGCGTTTTAACATATTCCACAGCTTTTTTAAGAATTGAACCGAAGGATTTATCAGCTTCTTGTTTCCCTGCTTTGCAGGCGCCAAAAAGCTTGTTAATTATATGTAATAACGTTTTGTGTTGTTTGTCAATAATATCAATACCTACAACGTATTGTTCTTTCCATTCAACGAAATCACTATTCATTTTATTTCCCATTTATAATTAAAGAAAAAATAATGGAAAAAAATTTATTTCAAAGAAAATATTTTTTTTATGGCTTATGATAGTTACATAAGATTAATAAATTTTTTTTAGGGAGTTATGTTTATGAGAACGCGGATTTTAATAATATTTTTTGGGGTTCAATTTTTTCTTTTTTATTGCGGAAAAGCTGAAAACAAAATAGTAAAAAAAACTAATTCAGGAAAAATGAAACAAAGTAAACCCGTTTATAGAAACTTAATTAATAAACGGGAAATTGGAAAAATTAGCCTTGAAAATTATAATAGCAAGTTTACGATAAGGAATACTGAGATTAAGGACAATAATCTGGTTATCAGAGTTTGCTATGGCGGCGGCTGCCGGAAACACGATTTTAAATTAATATGGAGCGGAAAATATTTAGAATCCAAGCCAATTCAGGCATATTTGTATTTATATCACAACTCTAATAATGACAACTGCGAAGCAAAGATAAATCAAACTTTATATTTTAAACTAAACCTGTTACCGTGTATAATTACAATAAAAGGTGATAAAAGTTTTAATAAAAAATTGCGTTATCGGTTAGATTAAGATAATTGTATTTTTGTACATTTAAGATAATTTAAAATTTAGGTTAATTTTTTCCGTTGTAACTATGTTCATTTAAGCGTATTTATTAAATTTGCCTTTAACAATGTAAAGAGGTATAGAAATGGCAGAAGAGTTAGTTGGAAATGAAATGGTTCATACAAAATACAGCCGTAGAAAAGATATTGAAGATTTTATAAAAGCAGAGTTTTTAGATAAACCTAAAGATTATCCCGAACATGAGCATTATAAGTTTTCTAATATAAACGTTTACTCTGTTGATAATATAAATTCAAAAGGGTATGAAAGATTTGGAAAAATCAGATACATTAGTGATGATTTATTATATACAATGTCCGGAGTTGATTTCGTTTTAATAATCAATGATGAAATATGGGGTTCTATGCAGGACTACCGCCGTAAAGCAATGATTGAGCATTTTTTGTTTAAGTATAAAGCGCAGTATCAATGGGAGGACCCGGAAACGCATAAAATAGTTAAGGGCGAGTTTGAAGACATACCGAATTTGCCCGGATTAAACGTAAAATTTCAGGTTTCGTCTTCCGGACGATTTAAATATAAAAAATACGAACCCGTTGGAGAATTTCCGGAAGTTATACGTAAATATGGCGGATGGAACGTTGATATTAAAGATGTTGAGAATTCTTTCAGTGCTCAAGAAAAAGGCCACGAATAATAGTAAAATAGATTTTAAAATTGCGCTTTACAAATTTTACAATATTTTTATTTGAATATACGAAAATTTAAATATTTTTTAACCTTTTAATTTTATTTTAGTCTAATTTATTATAAAATACCGGAGGTTAAAAAATGTCAAAAACATCAAAAATATTAATATCTATTGTGTTATCCCTAATATTAATTATTGGGATAACAACGATAACTCTTGCCTACAGGGGCAGGGGATATGGAAGAGGTTACGGACGTGATTCCCGTGGCCATAGCGGAAGGTTTTTAGGTAGAAGATTAAACGCGTTAAGGTATAATTCCGATACTAAGCTTCGTTTAACTGCTAATCAGGAAAGCAAACTTGGCAAAATATTTATCAATCATCAAGCTAAAGCTTTTCCCATAAAACGCAAACTTAGAGATTCTTATTACAACGGAAATAGGGATTCGTCCGCAAAACTTGAAAAACAAATCTCGGTTTTGCATAAGGAATTTGAAACACAGATAAAAAGCGTTTTAACGCCTGCTCAGAGAAAGGTTTTTGAACAAGAGGTTACTTATGTCCGCGGATATGGCCGCAGACGCGGTTATGGGCATAGAAGAGGCTATGGCGGACGGCAAGGCCGAGGCGGCGAATGCTATTAGTAATATCAAGCTGAACTAATAAGCGCTTTCCTTTAGAGGGAGCGCTTTTCTATTTTACTTTTATAACCCATAATATATAATGATTTTATTAGAATAGTATTTATTGCAGGAGATAATTATTCGTTCAATTTATAGGAGGAAACATGGGTGGAAAGATTTTAACAAATTCGCCGTTTAGAAAAGGGGATTTACTTTCTATTGAGCTTAATAATAAATACGGCGCTTGCATAGTTTTGCAGCATGAACAAAACTCGCCTCAGGGTTTAACACTGCTTTTAATTTTAGATTATAACGAAAATAAAAAAATTAAAACAAGCAACGTGAAAACGCTGTACTGCCTGATGAAAGAAAATTATTACATGGGATTATCTCCGTATATAGTTTATTGCAACGCAATTGAGTTTCGTAGAAAACAGCATGAATATATAAAATCCGGAGAAATTAAAATCAAAAAAATATATGAAATTGATGAGGATTTGTACCCGCATATGCATTGGGACAGCATAGTCCAGAAAATAGAAAGCTATGATAGAGATATAGAGGAAAAGGTTAGAGTTTCTGAAATGCTATAACTTAATTTAGTTTTCGTGAATTTTATCCAGATACCTTTTAAACGCGTCTTCCAGCTTTGATTTAATACTTCGTTGTTCTTTTTCAAGATTACAGCGTGCTTCCTGTTCCCGTGCGGATAAATCATCAAAATCGGTTTTTAATACCGGATTGCCGTTATATTTCATAGAAAAATCCCTGCATTCGGATAAAAGGTCTTTAATTTCATCCGGGAGATACCACTGGGTTTTATTCAGTTGTTCATCTCCCTGTAAAAATACGTTAATATTATTAAGCCATTTTTCAAGTTTAATTGACAGGTTAGTGAACATTTCAAAATATTTAGACCATTTTAAATTTAACGTTTCTTTGGTTAGGTCTACTTCAATGCGTTTGTTAAGATTTTCTTTACCGGCTAAAATTTGCTTTTCAACATTCCTGCTCGATACTTTCCAGATGATTACCATGGATATAACGGAAACAATCGATGGAATAATTATTTCTAAAATATCAACTGTCAAAACCCTACTATGTTTACATAAAATACATTTAATAAAATTAATATTTTTTTGTGCGTTGGAATAGAAAAAGCACAGTTTTTTAACTGTGCTTTTTTTTTGGGCAGGGCCGGATTCGAACCAGCGAAGGATTACTCCAACAGATTTACAGTCTGCTCCCTTTGGCCACTCGGGAACCCGCCCGTTGATTAGCTGGTGATGGGAATCGAACCCGCAACCGGTTGATTACAAATCAACTGCTCTACCATTGAGCTACACCAGCACAATAACTCAAATAACGTTTATCAAACCATGTTCAAAAACGTCTATAATTAATAATTATTTTTCGGATAATCGTCAAATTATTTTAACTAAAATAATTATTTAAATAAAATTAACCTTGAATTTGGTCAATTAGATTTCTTAATTTCTTTTGAACATCCCGCATTTCATTTTTAAACTCTGTGCTTTCAAGTTCTATGTAAGAAAAAGCAGTACCTAGTTTATTATAACTTTCTCCCAATCTTTGTAAAAGTACATCTCTTTGTTCAATTCTAACTTCATTTGCTAATTCAGATGTCATAAAATCCTCACTTAATATAAGAATGCTTTCTTAATGAAAATTAATTATAAGTAGAAAGTAGTTAAAAACAAAGTCTTCCTGAATATTTTCTTAATAATTTTGTAAAAAAACAGAAATCATTATTCCAAAGCGCTGGAGCTATTTGAAGGTTTCTGTTTCGCTTTTTCATTGTTTTTTTTGTTCTGTTTTTCTTTGTATTTTATAATGAGGTTTTTAAATTCTACGGTATTTTTTAATCCGGAAAGGTCGTTATCATTTTTAATGGCTTTAAAATTTGTATAACCTAACTGGATTGCCCTTTCCAGTAGTCTTATTGCTTTATCATATTTTTTCCGCATAGAATAAATACAGGCAATATTATAATATGCGATAAAATTTTTTCTATTTCTTTGAATTAGTTTTATAAAAATGGATTCAGATTTCGCATACATTTTCATTTTAAAATAAGCAACGCCTAATAGGGTAATTGTATTTGTGTCGTATTTCCATATAATTAATATTCTTTTTAATAGACTGATTGCTTTTTTATACTTTTCAAGTTCAATATAGCAATTGGCGAGCTGGCGTAATGCATAAAGGTCTGAATTGTTTTTTATTAAAAGGTGTTTATAATAGGTAATAGCTCTGTTATATTCTTTGGCTAAAATAAATAAATTTGCAACATGTAATATAACTTTTCTGTTATTTAATTTATACCTTTCAATTTGATAAGCCGTCTTTCTGGCAAGTTTATAATTATTCATTTCTTTTAATATACGTATTATTTCTCTATAAGTAGCGAGAGACATAGGGTTAAAATCCAGGCTTTTTTTATACCAGTTTAATGCGTTTTCATATTTATCGAGTTTATAATTGCAGTATCCAATTAAGTAATAAATATTCCCTTTTGTGATTTTTCCATGACGTGTCGGAAAGAAATCCGCGGCGTAAGATAAGTATTTCAATGCTTTGTTATAGTTTTTACTTTTTAAATACTTAAGCCCTGAACGGACATAAGTTATGTATTCTTTTTTATTTGCTCCGTAAATATATTTTGAATACGTTTTTTCAACGGGAATAGTAAATAAAATAATAACCATGATTAAATAAATTTTTTTCATAATTTTACAATACCTTATTTTGTTCTAAAAATCAAGTAATACAAAACCGCAATTGTTTCTCTAAAATAAAAATAATACAATTTTGAAAATAATATGGTATCAGGAGCGGAAACTTGATGTTTTATTCCCTCTCTTTTACAAAAAATCTTTATTCGGGCAAGGTGGTACTTGCTTGAAACCATAACAATGTTTTCCCACTGTTTTTCAGAAGAAATTTGTTTTACTTTTTTTATGGTTTTCAATGTATTAAAACCGTGATTATCCATTATTATTGTTTTTTCAGGAATTCCTTGTTTTATCAATATTTTTTTCATTTCTTCGGGTTCATTATCTTTCCCGTTGCCTGAGACTATAATAGTATGAGTATTTTTTTCTAAAAAGATTTTTGCGGCATGTTTTGTTCTGTTTAATAGAGTATAAGACGGCCCTGAAGGTTTAACTTTAGCTCCAAATACAACAACGGCATCTGCCTTTTTAATGTTGTTTTTTTTTCTTGATAGTAAAATGTAAAATAGAGAAAAAAATAAGGGAAAGATGAATAAGGCTGTAAATAGATAAAAAATGAATGTAATAAAAAGTTTTATATATTTCATAATTTTTCCTGATAAAATATAATAAAGTTGTTAGCGTTTGCATGAAGAATTGGTATAATTTATTTACCTTTAATTATTTAAATAATTAAGGCTTACGTTGATATATTTTCTTGACAAAAAAAAATGATTAAATTAAATTTGAATATCCCAAAAGAGCGTATTTTTTGGATAAAAAAGCAATAAAATGCAAGGAAGAGGAATAGATGGCTGTACCTAAGAAAAGAAAAGGAAAGAGTAAAACCAGAGCTAGAAGATCTATAAATACAAAAGTTAAATTACCGAATTTGGTTGAATGTACTAATTGCGGCACGAAAAAAATCCCGCATAGAGTTTGTCCTCAATGCGGTTATTATAAAAACAAAATAGTAAAATATTATAACGATTAATTAAAAATTGGCAGGATCAATGAAAATCGCGGTTGATGTTATGGGCGGAGATTTAGGCCCTGAACCGCCAATTAGAGGTTGTGTGAATTTTGTACGTAAAACCGGGCTTGAAGTTGTTATCGTAGGTGATGAAAAAATTATTGATAGCGTTTTGAGTAATGAAAAGCAGGTTCTTGATAAAATTGAAATTGCGCATACTACTCAATTTGTAAATATGGATGATAGAATATCAAAGGTTTTACGCAAAAAAAAATTGGCTTCAATTAGTATTGCAGCCCGCCTGGTTAAATCGGGATATTGTAAAGGTTTGTTTACAATCGGAAATACAGCTGCTGCAATTTCTTGGTCAAATATAGTATTAAGAAAGTTAAAAGGGGTAAAAAAGGCAGCTTTATGCTCAATATTACCCAAATTAAGCGGTTTTACTATTTTGGTAGATTCCGGCGCAAGTTTAAGGTGTACCGGAGATAATCTTTATCAATTTGCAGAGATGGGAAATGTTATTGCCGGCTCTTTCTTTAAAAAAAAACATCCGGCGATCGGGTTAATAAATATTGGCAAAGAAGAGGGCAAGGGCAAGTTTAAAATACAAAGAGCTAATTACTTATTAAAAAAATCAGGGTTGAACTACATCGGTTACATTGAAGGCAACGACCTTGTGTCAGGAAATGTTGATGTAGCTGTTTGCGACGGTTTTATAGGGAACGTTTTATTAAAATATAGTGAAGGTATATTTAAAAATTTTGTAAAAATTAATCCTTTTAAGGATTTGAAAAATTTATTAAAAAATATACCCAATACTAACATGAAAAATATTACCCGTTTAAATGGAGCTCCGTTACTCGGTGTTATGGGTACTGTGATTGTGGGTCACGGCTCAAGTGATGAACAGGAGTTTGAAAACGGATTACATTTAACGAGTTTATTTTTGCAAGCAGAAATAAATAATAAACTTGAAAAAGTATTTGCAAAAAAGAAATACTTTGAGAATTTGAAAGGCAGAGAAGATGAGTAAAGGCGTGAAAATTGCAGGAGTTGGATATTATGTTCCGGAGAAAATTCTTGATAACAAGTATTTTGAGGAAATTGTTGATACCAGTGATGAATGGATAATGACAAGAACCGGAATTAAAGAAAGAAGAATTGCCGCCCCTGAGCAAGCCACTAGCGATTTGAGTATAATAGCGTGTAAAAACGCTTTAAAAGATGCAAATATAAAACCCGAAGACATAGATTTGGTAATTCATCATTCCGTAACCCCGGATATGATCTATCCGGGAACCAGTTGTTTAGTTCAACACGCTTTAGGTATTAAAAACGCGGGTACAATGGATACTATTGCAGGGTGTACCGGATTTATTTATTCATTATCTACAGGATACGCTTATATAAAAGCAGGTATGGCTAAAAATGTTTTGGTTATAGCCGGAGATACTTTAACCAGAGTAACTAATTACAAAGATAGAGGCACTTGTGTATTATTCGGAGACGGTGCCGGTGCGTTTGTATTAACTGAAAGCGCTGAAGACCATTTTCACGGCTTTTATCTTGACGGTGACGGCGCGTATTCTGATTTTATTTCTCAACCGTGTTCAGGAAGCAGAATGCCTCCAACACCCGAAGTGCTTGAAAAAGACCTTCAATATCTTCATATGTCAGGCCAAAACACTTTTAAACTCGCTGTAACTGCAATGACAAACTCTGCTAAAAAAGTTTTAGAGGATTCCGGTATTAAACCTGAAGATGTAAGCTGGATTATTCCTCATCAGGCAAACATCAGAATTATGGATTCTGTTGCAAAACGTTTAAAAGTGCCTGTAGAAAGAGTTGTAAAAACTATACATAAATACGGAAATACTTCCGCGACCACTATTCCAATAGCATTTGGCGAATATAAAGAACTTGGAGAAATTAAACGCGGAGACATTGTTTTATTCGTTGCCTTTGGTGCAGGAGCAACCTGGGGAGCGACAATATTTAAATATTAAACTTGGAAGGTAGTTATGAGTAAAATAGCATTTGTTTTTCCCGGCCAGGGTTCTCAAAACGTTGGGATGGGAAAGGATTTATACGATAATTTTAAAGAAGCAAAAGAACTTTATGAAAAAGCATGCGATATTCTTGACCTTGATTTAATTAAGCTATGCTTTGAAGGCCCAATTGAAGAATTAACAAAAACTGAAATCGCCCAGCCTGCTATATTGACAACGAGTATAGCAGCAAATATTTTACTGGAAAAAAACGGTATTAATATGGATGCTGCGGCGGGCCATTCTTTAGGTGAATATTCCGCATACGTTGCTGCGGGATATCTTTCATTTGAAGACGGCTTAAAAGCTGTACGTGAACGCGGCCTTGCAATGGCAGGAGCAGACCCTGAAGGCAAGGGGGGAATGGCTGCAATAATCGGCTTGGAAACTGACGTTGTAAAAGAAATTTGTGAACAGGCATCTAAAAAAGGTGTTGTTGTGCCTGCTAATTTTAATACTCCAAACCAGATAGTAATATCCGGTGAGAAATCCGGTATTGCGGAAGCAATTAAGCTTGCTGATGAAAAAGAAGCTACAATGGCAAAGGAACTCGTTGTATCCGGCGCTTTTCATAGCCCATTAATGGAGAGTGCTCTTGATAAATTTAGAGGTGTAATTGATGCTCTGGATATTAAACAGGGTAAATGTCCTGTTGTTGCCAATGTTAGTGCTGATGCGGTACAATTATCAGGAATAAAAGATTCACTTATAAAACAAATGACATCAAGTGTGTTATGGGTGGATTCAGTGAATAAAATGGTAGAAATGGGTGTAGAAACTTTTATTGAAGTAGGTTCCGGAAAAGTATTACGCGGTTTGATTAAAAAAGTTAACAGGAAACTTGAAGTATTTAGCGCCGGTGATTCTTCTTCATTAGAAAAAACATTAGAAAAATTAAAATAGAAATATTTGTTAATTTAAGGAGAATAAAATGTTTACATTAGAAGGAAAATCTGCAATAATAACAGGAAGCGGTAGAGGCATTGGAGCCAGTATCGCTAAGAAATTTGCCGAATTTGGTATTTCAGTTGTTGTGAGTGATGTTGTAGAAGAAAATATAAATAACGTAGTTGAAGAAATAAAAAAATCCGGCGGCAAAGCCGTTGGAATTAAAGCCGATGTAACGAAAGCTGCGGATGTTGATGCGTTGGTTTCAAAGTGTACTTCGGAGTTTGGCAGCCTTGATATTTTGATAAATAACGCGGGTATTACAAAAGATACTCTATGTATGAAAATGAGCGAAGATCAATGGGATGCAGTTATAAATGTTAATTTAAAAGGTGTTTTTCTTTGCGGAAAAGCAGCTTATAAAGTTATGATGAAGCAAAAAAGCGGTTCGATAGTAAATATGGCAAGTATTGTGGGTATAATAGGCAATATCGGGCAAACAAATTACGCTGCAACCAAAGGCGGTGTAATTGCCATGACCAAAACCTGGGCAAAAGAATTTGCACGGAGAAACGTTAGAGTAAATGCTATTGCACCGGGATTTATAAATTCTGAAATGTCTGAAGTTATTCCTGATGATATAAAAGAAAAATTTAAAAGTAATATTCCATTAGCGAGGTATGGCGAGCCTGAGGATATAGCAAATACTGCGGCTTTTCTTTGTAGTGAAGCAGCAGGTTATATTACCGGTCAGGTTCTCGTTGTTGACGGCGGAATGGTAATGTAAAACATTTTTGGGAGAAGAAAATGTCTGATAGGAAAGTAGTAATAACGGGATTAGGTGTTATTTCATGTCTCGGATTAACTGTTGATGAGCTATGGAAGAACTTACTTGAAGGAAAATCCGGGATAAAAAAGATTGAACAATTCGATACCACCGGACTGGCTTCTGCTATAGGTGGAGAAATTACCAATTTTGATCCTGCTGATTATATTGATAAAAAATTAATAAAAAGGGTGGATAAATTTATTCATTATGCTTTACCAGCTGCTGACCAGGCAATTGAAGATGCTGGTTTGAACAGCTACGCGGGATTGGATAAAAATAAAGTCGGTGTTATTTTTGGCAGCGGGATTGGCGGAGTTGAATCTTTCTACAAAACATCTGTAGAAATTGATAAAAATCCGAATAAAAAAGTTTCTCCTTTCTTTATACCGAGTTTGATAACTAATATGGCGCCTGGACAGATTTCAATAAAATACGGTTTCCGCGGCGCTAACTTTTCAATTTCCACCGCTTGTGCAACCGCAACGCATAGTATAATAGCAGCAGCGCACGCAATTGAACGTGGGGATTGTGATATAGTTGTAACCGGAGGAACAGAAGCTCCTATATCAAGAATTGGTTTTGCGGGTTTTTGCTCCGCGAGGGCATTGTCAACGAGAAATGATGAGCCTGAAAAAGCATCACGTCCTTTCGATGCTGATAGAGACGGATTTGTTATGAGCGAAGGCGCAGGCGCTCTCGTTCTTGAAAGCGAAGAATCTGCGATTAGACGCGGCGCAAAGATTTATGCTGAATTCGTTAGCGGAGGATTAAGCTGTGATGCTTATCATATGACAGCTCCTCTTGAAAACGGTGAAGGCGCGGCTCTTGCAATAAGCGGTGCAATTAGAGCGGGTAAAATCGACCCGAGCGCGGTAGATTACATAAATACACATGGAACATCTACTCCGTTAGGAGACATTGCTGAAACAACCGCGGTTAAAAGCGTATTTGGTGAGCATGCTAAAAAGCTTAAACTAAACTCAACTAAGAGTATGGTTGGGCATATGCTCGGTGCTGCCGGTGCTGTTGAGTTAATCACAACGGCTAAATCCATTGCAGAGCAAAAAATACACGGAACAGTTAATATAGAAAATCCTGACCCTATGTGTGACCTTGATTACAACCGGACAGGAACTATTGATTACAGTATAAACTATGCAGTTTCTAATTCGTTTGCTTTTGGCGGACAAAATGCAAGCATTTTAGTTGCAAAGTATGATAGATAAGTGTTATAATTATTATACCCGATAGGCGTAAAGCGTACATCGGGTATTATGCTGGAGCAATTGATTTAATTGTTTCCGCATAATACCCTCTGATGTAATAAATTATAATTTAAGAGGGTTTCTTACGTGGACTTTCATAGAAATAAACTCCTTGTTGAATTTTTAAGCAATAGCAATTTAACAGTAAATAGTTTACAGAATATTGATCAGGCTTTTTACCATTCTTCCTACATTAACGAAAACGATAATGCTGTTGATGACAACGAAAAACTTGAGTTTTTAGGTGACGCGGTTCTTGCGTTAATCACTGTTGATTATCTATATAAAAAATTTCCTGATAAAAGCGAAGGAGAATTATCCCGTTTAAAAAGCATGCTCGTTAGCGCTAATGCCCTTGCGGGTTTTGCAAAAACAATCAACCTTTCCCGTTATTTATTGCTGGGCAAAGGCGAAGAGCAATCCGGCGGCAAAAAACGTTCCTCTTTGCTAGCTGATACTTTCGAAGCGGTATTAGGCGCGTTATACCTTGATTCCGGAATTGATCAGGTCAGGGGCTTTGTATTACCCTTGCTTCAGGATTATCTATGTAAAATAGAAAAACGCGAACATGTTAGGGATTATAAAACGTGTTTTCAGTTATACGTTCAACAAAGATTTAAAACAGTTCCTATTTATAAAACAGTACGTGAAAGCGGGCCTGACCACGCAAAACTTTTTTTCGTTGAAGTTGTAATAAACAACGAGGTTTGCGGGCTTGGCAAAGGCAAGAGTAAAAAAAACGCCCAGCAAAACGCTGCTAAAGAAGCCATAGAAAAATTCGGCTTTGAGGAAAACGAGTAAAGATTTAAACCACGAAATACATTAAATGCTCATAGGGCTAAAAAGAATTAAATAATAATTCTTTCAAATTCTACTATTAACTTGAATAGCGATTTAAAAAAGTTACCGTAATTTTCCAAACTTTTATGTCACTGCAAGGAACGCAAGTGACGAAGCAGTCTTTTAGATTTATTAAAAATCATATATTTCGAAAAAAATAATTTTATAGTTTAAATCGAAATTCACGTTATTAGATAAAATTAAATCCAATCAACTGATATTAAACAAAACGGATAAACTAATTCCAAAATTTAGAAATGTATGTCCTTGGCTGCTTTCTCTTAAAAACAGCATTACCTTTAATGAAAATAAACATTGCAAAGATTTAGGAATAATAGTAATCCCGCTGAAAACAATACCGTTAAAGTTAACAAAGCCATTGAAAGCGGTTTCAAGGCCTATGCCGAACCCCTGAGTAAAAAACATTCTTGAACTTGTGCCGAATTTTAGTAACAATACTGCTCCGGTGCTGAACATGCTGAGAGTTTCCTTTTCTTCTTCGAGATAGGTTTCTTTATAATATGAATAATTTCCGAACAAACTTATACCTAGATTGAATTTTTCAATATTTTCGCCAAAATAGTTTATAAATTCAACCCCTGCTGAAAATAGAGATGAACCCCCTTTGCCGTTCCCGCTAAAACCTCCTAAATAATTTAGATTCGCGCCTAAAAAAACCGGACTTTTACCATGAGCGAGTTTTTTAAGATGTTTAATTCGTTCTTTTTCTCTCTTTTTTTCTTTTTCTTTGAGTATATTTTCATCACGTATTATTTCACTCAATATTCTAGCAATTTTATCACGGTTTTCCTGTGATTTGGCAAGCCAGATATTAAATGAGGCTGCTGTTTTTTCATATAAAACGGGTAAAAGATTTGCGTATTTATTATTTTTTTCAAAAAATATTTGCTTGTAAATTTTAATTATGTTATCAAAATTTGTTCTACACCTCTCATGCGCAGAATAGAAAATCCTTTTTATAATTGTCATTTCTACCATAGACTGTTTTAAATCTTTATAATAAAATTCAAAGTTTTTTAATAAAAAAACTCTTGTTGAAAATGCTTTGGTTTTATATTGCATCTTATCCTTTTTAGTAATTTTAACGAGTAATTCCTGTTTTCCTTTGTCTTTCGTGATTTCCGGCCGTTCTTCTCCCTGCCCGGCAAACAACGTGTTGGATAACAGCAGTGATATAATTAATAAGATTAGTTTTACGTTTTTCATTATGATTTTCCTTTTTACATAAGATTTACCGGTATTGAGAACTTCAAACCCGTGCATCCTGATATTACTTTTGCATTTTCATCTAAAATTAATCTTGTGAAATTTCCAAAACTGAATGCAAAATTATAATTTTTCCGCGCAATGGAAATAAACAGTACGTCAAAATCAATTGAATATTTGTCACCGTATTCGCCTTTTATTTTTTGATTAATATTAAACCCAACTTGAAATATTAAGCCCAGATTTCTCGTTCTATTAAAAAGAAAGAGAAAACTTAAATACCCCTTAAACATAACAGCGCTGAAATACCCGTCATAATCCTCAGGATATTTTGTTATGGTTTTAGCGGATAGATAATTAATTGCAATGCCTAAGCCAAAATTAAATTTTTTAAACGGATTAAAAAAATAATAAGTAAAACTTGAGCCAATTGAAAATTGCGTTCTAACATCGCCGATTGTGCCTTGGGGTTTATTGCCGCCAAACCCAAAGCAAAAATTAAATCCTAAAAAAGCGAATTTTCTATTTTTTAATTTTTCATAAGTTTGTTTTTCTAAATCTTTAAGCCTTTGTTCTTCTTTTTGTTTTTTCTCAATCTCTTTACGTTTTGCCTCACTTAATACCCTTGCGATTTTATCCCGGTTTTCTTGCGATTTAGCTAGCCATTCATTAAAAAGTTTTGATGCTTTAATCAAGTTTTTTCTAACATCATTCCAAAAAAAATAGTTGTATAATATTCTTTCAAAGCTATAGAATAAAACTTCATAGCTCTAGGTGTTGATGCTTTAAATAAATATTTCAGCTCATAAATTTTATATTCTATATTTTTCCAAATGAGTTTGACATTATTTGAAAAACCCATCCTAACATTAGTTACTTGTATTTTGTCATGAATTGTAATTATAATACGTTCTACTTTTACTTTGCTATGCCCATTTTTCTGTGAAGCAAACAACGCGTTAGCTAACAACAGTGATATTATTATTAAAATTAGTTTTACGTTTTTCATTATGATTTACCTTGTTTATCTACGTTGGGTTTAATAAAAACGTTAGTTTTAAACCCACGCTAAAATCCATACCGTCAAGGCCGGATGATGTTAAATTTTTATTCGCTTCAGAAATTTCATCTTTAT
>CALGPD010000285.1 GCA_937960625.1 uncultured Spirochaetia bacterium
TTTACATACTGCACGAAACGGATGGACAAATTATATAAGAATAACCATTCCATATAAAAAATACGGAGCTAAACACGCTTTTGGCTATATCCGCATATTTTTTCCTGGAAAATATTTTAAAACCAAAAAGCGGCTTCCGCTTTTAATTGCACTGCCGGGATGGGCAGCAAAAGCTGACGATTGGCGTATAAAAGCAAATATTCAAAGATATGCAGAAAAATATAATTTTATAGTAGTATTAGCAGAAATGAAAACGACAACATATGAAACACATTACTATGCCGAAACTAACAGAAAATTTAAATGGGGTAATATGCCCGGAGGCTTATGGATAGGCAAAGCCGTTATACCGTATCTACATAGAAATTTCCGCGTTGATAATACCGGCAGGAAAACCGCAATTATTGGATTATCAACCGGAGGAAGAGGCGCTGTATATAACGCGCAGCTTTTTCCTAACTATTTCAGGGCAGCGTGTTGTATGTCAGGAGATTATGACAGAAAGATGCTGTATAAATGGATAGTTTCAAACAAAAAATCCATAATTAGACATGAACCTCCTTCTGTTTATATGTATGGCCATCCCAAAAAAAGTATAAAAATATTACATAGATGGTTTACCGTTGACAATCCAAGTTCAAAGAAAAACATTAAAATATTAAAGGAAAAAAATATTTCTATACTTCTCGTTCATGGAAAAAATGACAAAGTTTGTCCATGGACAATGACATCAGCTTTTTATAAATTACTTAAAAAAAACAAAGTTGATGTTAAAATAATTACTCCTAAATACTATGGACATAATTGGAAATTGTGGTCAAAATATTTAAAAAATGCGGTAAACTTTTTTATAAAACGCTGGAACAAATAATTATCTAATAAAATATAACACCTTTATGTTGAAAGCTCTTACTCTATTAAAAAACCTTTTTTATATCATAACCGCATTTGAAATACATCCAGAGATAAAGATAACGCATTCATAGTCACAGAAAGATGGAGGATATTCTTCAGTATTTTGGCCTTCTTAAATAAATGTTCCAATCAGCGTAATTAGAACGTGATTTCAAGCACATCTTCCAATAATATTTTTTGACTGAAAATATTATTTAATATTCAACATAAGTAACTTTTCCCGTATCCAGCCAATAACGCCTTTTATACGTTGATTTAATTGAACTGCCGCAATTATTACATTGCAGTGTAACAGATGAGTCCGCGAACTCATAATCACCGCCGGTTGGAGGCAAGCAGGGCTTAGCACTTTTTTTAGGGTCAAATAATACACCGGATTTACATTCAGGGCAGTTTACACCCGGTTTTAAATCATATTCTTTCATAGAAGTATTATAAGTTATAAGTAAAATATTTCAATAGATTAAAATAATTTATTTACAAAGGACAGTAAAAAGTATAAAATATAAAAAAATATTTTAGGGATAAATTTGAAAAATGAAAACTAAAACCGCGCTTATTCTTATTTCTATTCTATTCTTAACTATTAACTCTTACTCAAAAACTGTAAACTCAGCTGAGTTTAAAAAGAAATCGGCTTCTGACAAAATATCATCGAATCAGGATTTTAAAAGCAACGGAAAAAATATAAAAACTAACGGCCCAAGTTTTCGAATATATACTCCTAAAACCTCAAAATGGGAAAATACCACACATACCGGGTATGATGATATGACAACATGGGTGATTTTATCAGCTGTAGCTGCTCTAATTTCATTGATAATTCTGTTGTCAAAATTAAAAAAAATATTTCTTCACGGTATAAAACTTAAAGAAATATTCTGGGTCATTATTTTAATCTTTTCAGTTTTTTTTGCTATAGTACGTTATTCAATGTATAAATTCAGCGTGAACTATGCCTTAACCATAAAAGCGCATTACGCGGAAGTAATTTCAATCGCACTCAGCCCTGATGAAAAATACATCGCCAGCTTGGGCCGTGACGGATTTCTTAAAGTCTGGAATACAAAAAACGGAAAAATAGTTAAAGCGTTTCCCAAAACAAAATTCGTTTACCAAAGCCTTGCTTTTTCTCCTGACGGGAAATACCTCGCTGCCGGTGGAATAAATATTAGAATCTATGATACGGGGACATGGGAATATCTTAAATCATTGTATGCGGACAAAAAGCGTGATAAAATGATTAGTAAATTACAATCCGGTGGAAAGTATGTTAATATGCCCTACAATTACTCTTCTATTGCCTTTTCCCCGGATAGCAAAAGGATTGCAGCTAATCACGCAAAAAGTATCAAAATCTGGGATATTAAAACGGGAAAAGCCGTTAAAACTATAAGCGGCGAAAACAGCCTCATCTCCGGTATTATGTTTTCTCAAACCGGAAAAAAAATATATTTTACAGACTTAAAAGACCATATTTATTTATGGGCTGGAGAATTAAAGAAACTGGAAACTCACAAAAACATGTATCTTTATTATAAACTCCATGATGAAAAAGACGTTTCAAGTGAAGGAGATTATTATATCTGGGCTAATTTTGACAATTCAATTTCCTTATATAAAGAAAAAACTAAAACAATAATTAAATCGTTTATCGGGCATTCCGGGAGTATAAAAAAATTATTGTTTTCCCGCAACGGAAAATTTATATATTCATGCAGCAAGGACCAAACTATACGCAAATGGAGAATAAAACGAAAATACGTTAGGCAGGAAGACAGGCGTTAATTCAAAATATAATTTTTTACTATTCAAGGGACAAACTATGAAATACAGAAAAATTATCATGATTGCATTTTTGATTCTATCTTCATTTATTTTAGGCCACACTAGAAGAGGAAGGAGTTACGGAGGACGGTCGTATAGAAGTTATAGAAGCTACAGAAGTTCAAGCAGCAAGAGCGGCTCATACGGCAGGGCGCGGTCGTATGGAGGAAGCTCGTTCGGACGCAGGTCTTATAGTTCTTCGCGAAGTTCCTATAGGTCATACCGTTCGTCATCAAATTCTTATTACAGAAATTATTATAAAAATTATAAATGGAAAAGCAGTTACAGTAATAGAGGGAGGCGTTATTATTATAAAAAAGACAGCCGGTATTACGTTACAGTCAGCCGCATAACTCATTATAAAAGCGATAATCATACAGGATTTGACAATATGCGTACATGGATTATTTTACTTTC
>CALGPD010000286.1 GCA_937960625.1 uncultured Spirochaetia bacterium
ATATTATGGGATCTAAAGAAATCTGAAATTAAGAAGGTTTACAGCGTAAACCGGACTTATTCTAATCCTGTGGATTTCTCCAAAGATTTCAGCAAAATAATTTACTATTCTCATTCTAAGAATCTAATAATATATGATTTAAAAACCGGCAGAGAATTAAAAAGAATAAAACTTCCCTATTATTTTTCCGGTGAATTGGCTCTGTCAAATGACAATAAATTCGCCGCGTTTAAAACAGAACAAAAAGTAGCAGTTGTGAATTTATCCACCGGAAAGCATTATACATTACCTTTTAGAGAGATCGATTCCTATTCAAAAATCTTATTCTTAAAAGACAACAAACATTTAGTAGTTCAAGGTCAATATAATAGACTGTTGTATTATAATTACATTGAAAACAAATTTATGCACGATTTAATCCTAAAATCAAAATATTTTATAAAATCTTTTTCTATTTCCAAAAATCAAAAATTCGTTGCTTATAACCAGTTTGCGGATGTTGTTATTTATGATATAAAAAATAAAAAGAGAATTGCCAAGTACATTGCAAAAGGAAATTACTCTACACTAAAAGATATAAAATTCTCTCAGGATGAAAGATTCGTTGTAGCTACAACGGGTAAACATTTATTACGCGTTTTTGATATAAAAGCCAATAGGTATATTAGAACGCTCTATCCAAAATAGTTAAATGTAAGTTGATATTTTTTCCTGTAATTCATTAGTATTAAACGGTTTTTTTATATAATCTGTAAAGCCCAAAAGTTTGTATTTTTCTTTTAAGTTATTTGTTTCTTTGGTGGAATACGATGTAATAGCAATAACGGGGATATTTTTATTTATTTTCCTTATTTCAAACAAACATTCAATTCCATTCATCTTAGGCATCTGAATGTCAAGCAATATCAAATCATAGTTCGGATTGTTTTTGTATTCAAACAGCAATTTATCACCGTCATCAAAGTCCTTTATACAAAAATCAATATTTATTTTTGAACTTGATAAAGCAATAGTTGTATTCTCATCATCATCTGCAATTAATATACTTTTTAAGCGTTTAAAGTTGGAATCTATAGTATCAGCATCAGAAGTAAGCTTCTCCATTTTAATATCTCTTGGAATACTTAGATTAAATGTACAGCCTTGTGCATCATTGTTATTGAACCAGATTTTGCCGCCTAAAGATTCAACGAGTTTTTTTGAAATCGTAAGCCCCAAACCTACTCCGCCATATTTCCGGCGGAAAACATCTTCTGCTTGCCGGAACATTTCGAAAATGATACTTTCTTTGTCTTTATTTATGCCTATGCCAGAATCAATAATCTGAAAAACATACTCATTCATATTAGAGATATTTTTTAAAATTACATTGCCTTCATCAGTATATTTTATTGCGTTATTAATAACGTTATAAAATATTTGCCGGAGTTTATGTTTATCTGAAAATATTTTAAAATTAGCAAAATTTTCTACCCTGAAATTTATTTTTTTACTATCAAGCAAGTCGCTTATGAATGAATAAATATCATTAATAATATCCTTGGCATAAAAGGTTTCTTTGTTGTTTTGAACCTTACCCGCTTCAATCATGGATAATTCAATAATCTCACTTAATATTTCAAGAAGTTTTTTACTCGATCTTTTTATTACACTGCCAATATTTCTGATTTCATTGCTCAAAGTATTATCATTATTAATGATTTCGCTAAATCCGAGCATTGAAGTTATCGGTGTTTTTAATTCATGAGTAACAATTGCTAAAAATTCAGTTTTAAGTTTATTTGCTTCTCTTGCTTTCTCATAAGATAATTCCAGGCGTTTAATAAGGTTTTCCCTTTCTCTTGAGATTAAGCGCTGGTCTGTTATATTTCTTAAAACACATAACCAAACAGGGTCTCCGTTATCATTGTAATATTTGTTAATGTCCAGCAATACTGTTAAAAAAGCTCCATTTTTGCATTTAACTATAGTTTCGTAATCTTCAATAGAATTGTCTTCATTCATAGAATTGATCGAATTCAAGATATTATCAGCGCTGTTATTAAGAATAATATTAAATTCGTTGTCAATAATCTCATGTTTTGAATACCCGGTAACACTTAATAATTTATTATTAGCTTCAATTACTTTTGCTTGGCTGTTTAAAGAAAACATCATTATTGGTGATTTTTTAAAGATATTTTTAAATTTATTTTCATTTCTAGAGAGCTTTTGTTTCACATATCCAATGTGATTGGATCTGGTTTTTATATTAAAATAAAACATTACAACGAAAAAAATAAAAATTAAGGATGTAATTGTAACGTGAATTACAGTTGAAACTTTAATATTAAAAACTGTTATATTTGGAGAAATGATAGATTTTGATAAGAATATAGTCAGGCCTATTATAAATATTAAAAGCAAAGAGTAAAAAATTGAAGTAAACAGCAGTTTTCTATTATGTTTTTTGAAAATAATTTTAAACAAAATTTTAACTCAATAAAAATAAATCATTAAAAAATTAGTAATATAAATGTTAATATACAAGTTAAACTATAGAAAAAACCAGCATTTATTAAATTTTATCTTCATACTTTATTATGATACATAACATTTTTTAACAACTTTTTTATCGGATTTATATAGTTTTTATAAAGGATTTATTTTTTGTTTTTACATATGCTTTTTAAACTTAGATTAGGATTTTAAATTTAATCTGAATTTGTTTAGTTCGCTGGTTTAAGTATTATTTTCAATGAATATAGTTGTAATATCATCCGTTTGTTTTACTGTTTCGCATATTTTGAGTGTATGCTGTATTATTATTTCGTAAATTTGTTCAAAGCTTTTATTTTTATTAGCATCTATAATTTTTTTAAGATTTTTTTCTCCAAAAATTTTTTCATCCTGTGAAAATACTTCAAAAATTCCGTCTGTAAATAAGAAAATCCTATCCCCTGAAGAAAAATTATATTTTGTTTGATTGAACTCAAAATCTTCTAATAAACCAATCATAGCGCTTTTTGTGGTAAAAAGATTTTTTAATTCGTTGTTTATTAAAACTAATTGATCGGGATGGCCTGCTGAACAGTAAATTAATTCATTGTTTTTAATATCTATATCTACAATCGCGCAAGTAAACAAAACGGGTATATTTAGATGGTGCTTAATAAAAGTG
>CALGPD010000287.1 GCA_937960625.1 uncultured Spirochaetia bacterium
CATTATATACGCTCCATATTGTTATCAGGTGCCTTGTGATAATGTTGAACTCGTTAACGAGATTGTACGCGTTGTTGTGGAAGGTACAGACGGAAGAGAAAAACAGGCAGGAGAATTTATAAAAAAGAATTTTGACTACTTTACAATAGTCCGTGATTTTTTAAAAGGTTTTAAGAAATAAATGGAACTATTATCCCCTGCCGGAGATTATAATAAATGTAAATATGCTTTTCATTACGGAGCGGATGCTGTCTATATGGGCAGCGGTTTTTCCCTGCGCAAAGGCGCTGATAATAGCCTTGAGAATATAAAAAAATCAATAGATCTTGCAAACAATTTGGGAAAAAAAGTTTATTTAGCCGCAAATATTTTTTTCCATAATAAACACATTGAAGGGTTTAAATCTTATTTAAAAGAGATATATGAATTAAAGCCTCACGCATTAATTGTTTCCGACTTCGCTATGATTGATTACATTGCAAATAAATACCCTGATTTGGAAATTCACGTTTCCACGCAAGCTTCGGTTACAAATTATGAAACTGCCAAGCTTGTAAAGAAACTCGGTGCAACGAGAATAATACCCGCAAGGGAACTTCATTTACAGGAAATTGCGGAGATTATAGAGAAAGCTGAAATTGATATTGAGGTTTTTTGTCATGGCGCATTATGTATGGCTTATTCAGGCCGTTGTATGTTAAGCGCGTATTTTACACGTCAGGGAAATACTAATGCAAAAAAAGAAAAGAATAAAAGGCTTAGAGACGCAAATCAGGGTGATTGTTCTCATCCTTGCAGATGGGATTATCAACTTATAGAAAGAATGCGTCCCGGAGAGCAGATTACCGTTTCAGAAGAAGACGGATATTTGCGTTTTTTTAATTCAAGAGATTTATGTTTAATAAAAAGGATAGAGGATTTAAAAAACTCGGGAATTTGTTCATTGAAAATTGAAGGAAGGATGAAAAGCGCTTATTACGTTGCTATTACCGCATTAGCATATAGAGAAGCGATCGGCAGCGGATACAGTGAAAATTGTTTTGATTTGGTTGACAGTGTTTCTCATCGTCCGTTTACCGAAGGATTTATTATGGGGGATGAAAGCGTTGAGCAGGGTGTTGTTCAAGGCGGATATATAAGAAAAACGCGTTTTTTAGGCACGGTTGATGAAATTCTAAAACCCGGAGAATATAGGATTAAAGTATTAAATAAAATACTTCCGGATGATGAAATTGAAATCTTAAGCCCGGACATGAAAATTAAAAAGTTAAACAAAAATGATTTTTCCTTACAGGATGAGAACGGAAATGCTATTGAGTTTGCGGGTATTCACTCCGGGTTAATATTTAAAACCGGTTATTCTTTAAAACCTATGGATATTTTACGCAAAAAATTATAATCTGAAATATTTTATTATATTTATAGAATGCCCCGTTTATTAATTTTTGACATGGATGATACGTTATATACTAGCAATGCCCTTAGGGATATGTTTCACAGGGCTGTGTATATGTGCGTTGCAGATAAAACGAATTTGGATTTATCTGAGGCAAAAATTCATTTTAATAAAACCAGAGAACAGACTGAAAAAACAACTGGAAAACTTCCCGGGAAAACAGCAACATTATATCTCTACTATGGCATATCAATTAAAGAATTTGAAAAGTATAAGATGAAAGTTTTAGATGGGCGTGATTTTCCGAATTTAAATACCCCGGAAATAAACTGGCAGTTAAGCGCTTTATTTAAAAAAGTACGGTTAAAATTTTATACCGCTGTTTTTACCAATAACCATAAAAGTTTAACAAATATCATTTTGAATAAGTTAGGGCTTGAAAACATTTTTGATAGAATATATACGCTTGATGATATGGGAGAAGAATTGTTGCACAGGGTAAAACATCCTGATATGCCTTTGGAAGAGTTGGATGAGCAAATATTGTCATATATTAAACCTTCTAAAATCCGGCTTGAGCAAATCATGAAAGAATTTAATTTACCAGCAAAAGACTGTGTTAGTATAGGTGACAGATATCACATCGATCTTGTGTATGCGGAAGAGTTGGGGATGGACACCGAAAAAGTTGAAAACGTGACAGATGTTTTGAAATTTTTAAGGACTCTGGATCTTTAGATTTGCTTTAAAGTTAATGTTTAATGTTCAAGGGCCTGCCGTTTGCGTATTATTTTGACAAAATAATACGGTCTTTTTGTTAGTATTTTTATTACTATTCTATTATATTCTTTCTTATTTACGTATTCTGAAAGCACTTCTTTAATTGCTTCGTACCGTCGCGCATTTGAACATAAAGACCATCGGGCTGTCATAATTGACGCGAATTTGCCGTAATCTGAATTTTCAACAGATCGGTTTGCTATATTTAAAAGTTTAACAATTATTTCCTCTGCTCCGGTCGCGAAAAAAATACCCCAATATAAATCGTTTAATTCTGCCCTGTTATTTATTTTTTGAAGAGTCCGCTCACGGTACTTTATTGAGTCAATAAACAGCCTGACTGCAATTTGGTTTTTTTTGGAATAATTAAGTCTTGAGGTGATGTATTTGTTTCCATATTTTTTTGCCGCGCCGTATAAAAATCCCATCATTGGCCAGACTTGTTTGTTATTAATACCATATCTGTTAATATATGTTAAAATAAAATTCAGCTTAACTTTACTTGGATTTAAGTAGAAAGTCATAGCAGTAATGCCTAGTGTAACTTGTTCTTTTTTAGTTGGTTTAAGCAGTTTTTCTGAACCGCAATACGAAAGAAACAGAATTAAAATAATAGATATTTTTTTCATAATTTAGAATATTTGAATTCAAATATAAAAACAAACATTTTTTGAAATATTAAAAATTTATTGTTTCTTAATATATTCCCCGTATTTTTTGTCTGCTGATTTTATATGTTTAATTAACCAATCCCTAAGTTCTTCCATTATTTCAATACTTAAAAAAGCGTTTTTACCTTGTGAAAATTTTTCAGTTATTTCACTAATACGTTTAATGAAGTTTTTATGCAGTTCTTTATGACTGTCTATTTCAGGATAATTATATTTTTCAAGATAAGATTCTTCTGTTGAAAAATGTTTTTTTGTATAATCATTTAACCGGATAATAGTCTTTTCCAATACATCATTACTTTTACCTTTTAACATAGCATCGTGTAATTCATTGATTATATTAAGCCATGCTTTATGCTGGTCATCTAATTCATCAATGTATACGCTTAATTCGGGGTTCCAATTTACCAGTGACATATTTTCCTCGTTTATTATATTAATCCTTTAGAATTAAAAAAGTCCGTATATTTTTTATCAGTGCCGATAATATGGTTTGTAAGCCAGTCTTTTAGAAATTCCATTATTTCAATACTTAAAAATGCTCCGCCTGTTGTATGCTTTTCCTGAAAGTCTTTGACTTTTTCAACAAACAAGTTATGCTGGTTGATATGAGATTTTTCGTCAGGATATTCATATTGTTTAAAATATTTTTCTTCAGTTGAGAAATGCTTCTTGGTATAAGTTACGAGTTCATTTATAATATTCTCAATGACATCTTTGCTTTTTCCCTTCATCATTGCATCATGCAATTCATTAATAAGGTTAATTAATACTTTATGTTCTTCATCAATTTCTTTTACGTTCACACTAAGACCTTGATTCCACGTTATTAGAGCCATATCATTTCTCCTCTTTAATATTATAACCCTTTTCCTTCTATATTTAAACAACTAACAATAACTTAATTTAACTTTAATATATTTTCAATTGAAACTTAATCAATTAAAAAAATAGAATTTCAGTTATTTTTTATAATAGTTCTTCCAGTTGCCCGTCAACAAATTTCATTAAGTCTTTTATCATGTTCCTTGAAAAATTGAATTCTATATTTGCAGCTTTATAAACTTCGGGAAGCGATTTTGAACTACCCAAGCTTAAAGCATGGAGATAATCATCAATAGCTTTATCAGGATTGATTTTATAATTTCTCCAGATTTGCAATGCGCCTAGCTGTGCAATAGCATATTCAATGTAATAAAATGGCACTGTTGTTATGTGTAACTGATAAATCCAGCCGAGTTCACGGTATTGTTCATAGCCTGAATAATCTATTACTCCGGTTTCAAAACGTTGGACAAGTTCAACGTATTTTGCCTGTCTTTCGTTAAAAGTGTGTTCCGGATTTTCATACATCCAATGCTGAAATGCATCAACTATCATTACCCAAGGAAATATATTGATTGTGCGTTCTAATTGTTCCCGCTTAGCTCTTTTCAAATCTTGTTCGTTTTCATAAAATATGCCCCAATAATCCATGGATATTAATTCCATTGACATACTCGCTAATTCAGCAGATTCAGAAGGAGTGTTTTTATATTCCATAATTTCAAGGCCTTTTGTTTGAAAACTATGCATAGCGTGTCCGCCTTCGTGCATAAGCGTTGTTACATCTCCCTGCGAACCAACAGAGTTCATGAAAATAAAAGGCATATCGGTTAATAATAACGGATAGTTATATCCTCCAGGAGCTTTTCCTTTTCTGCTGTCAAGGTCGAACATTGAATTATTTTTCATTTGTTCAAGGTTTTTAGCAAGCGGCGGCCTTATTTTTTCATAAACCTGAATGGTTTTATCAAGTAGTTCCTGGCCGGTTTTAAACGGTGTTAATGCTTTTTCCCCTTTTATTAAACCGGGTAAATCCCATGGCCTGTAAGAATCAACCCCGAGGCGTTTTTTATGGTTAAGCTGAATTTTTTTTACAATAGGTACAACTTCTTTTTCAACTGATTTATGAAACTCAAAACAATCTTCAGGCGTATAATCAAACCGCTGCTTATTTTTAAACATATAATCTCTATAGTTTTCAAAATCTGTGTTTTTTGCAATTACACTTCTCAAAGAAAATAACCTGTCAAAAACTGAAATTAAATCATTTTTATATTCCATTTTTTTGCTCATCATAGCTTTCCAGATATTTTCCCGTTCTTCCCGTATATCTGTTTCCATTAGCTTTCCTAATTGCCTTAGAGTATATTCTTCACCGTTATACTCAACCATAATCCCGCCTGAGATTTGGTCATATTGTGTAGAGATAACGCCTTCTTCTGCTGTTAATGCAAGATTATTTTCTCTGTATAATTCAATATCTGTCTGAATTAAAAGTTTATATTGATTGTAATCACTTTCAAGTTCTTTAAAACTATTAGAATTATAAAGTTTCTTTTCAACTTCAAATAAAGCTTCTTCAAATTTTGGATAAATTTCAGAGTTGAAAAATTGATAGAGTTTCACATGTTCTTTGTTATCAGTGTGGCAGGTCATATTTATATATGCCCATGCCATTTTTTCATGAACAAACGCGCTTAGTATTCCAAGATTTTTTATATACTGTTTTGCATCCGATGAATTATTAATTTCACTTTCTAGTAATTCATTAAAATAGCTGCTTATATCTTCCCATTTATTTAATTCATTATTTTTTGTGATTTTAAAAGTTTCCATTTTTACTCCGGTTAAAGTAGTTAAACTAAAAGTAATAAAAACAACGCGTTGTTTCAAAAGAAAGATAATAATCATTGAATAAAGCGTTGTTATGTGAGTTTATTTAGGGAACTCTATACTGTCAATAACCCATTTAAGTTTAATAAAGTTTTCATCAAATTTTGAAGACGGAGCTTCGGCAACAATAAAATAAAAACGTTTTTTATGCTTAACGAGTATTTCGAAGCCTTTTAATTCCCGGTTAAAATCATCGCTGAATTTATAATTAAATTGAACGGCTTTATATCCGGCAATAGCAGTCTGTTCCAACCCCCAAATGTGAATATTTCTGGGGATGAGAATTTTTTTGTAAATATGTACAAAGTATTTGGCAAGAGTTAAGGAGTTGAGTTTAATATTTGTTTCCATTCCGATGATTATTCCAATTGGCTTATGTTCAAAAGGGCGGATAAAAACTCTGGTTCTATCCCTGCTTACTTTCCAATCTATAGGGCATTTTATATGGTAGTATCCGTGAAAATTAATTATTTTCCAAGGTGAATGTTTATGAACTCTTTTAATACTGAACAGGTTTTCAGGTTTTTTTGATATATTTTCAGAGCAGCTGATTAATAAAGTTAAGCATATAATCAAGGATAAGTTTTTCATTTAGGCCTTTAATATAATTAGTTTCTATATTAATATCGATATTATAAAAAATAACCTTATTGATTTTTAAATCAATAATGCTGAAAATTTTATTAAATGTTATACTTTTAAAACGAACATTAATCTTTTTACCGGATAATAAAATTCCCGCGCAAATCTTGGAAATTTTACTATATGTTCAAGCGTTAAGTTGAGTTTATTAAATAGTTCTTTAAATCCTTTAATAGATAGAAAACTAGGTTCAGATTGTATCCCGGTTCTTTTTTTAAATTCCCACCCATGTAATTTTGTAAGAAATCTGTCAACTGCATTACATGGAACATCCTCATGCATAATAATTTTCTTTTTTGCAACCCTTTTACATTCCAATAAAAAATTTTCTTTAAGCTTTTTGTCAACATGATGAAAAACATAAGAAATTAATACAGTATCAAAGCTTTTATTACTAAAAGGGATTTTTTTACCGTCAAATAAATGGTAATCATTTATCGGAACATTTAACTGGTTTTCAACATCAAGTGCTGTAACTTTGCATGAATGAAATTTTTCTAAAAGTTTAATAACTTTGCCGCCTCCCGCGCCAATATCTACTACTTTTTCGCCTTTATCAATAAACATGCTTGTGGATAAAAATGTTTTCCAGTCATTTTTATCCACAAATTTATATACACCGTATTTTTTGCAATTGGACATATTTTTCTCTCCTAAGAATGTTATTTTCGTTAATATGATATATCAATATGTATGCCAAGTTTAATGGTTTTTTAAATGCTTGTCATTTAAGGTTTTATGTTTTAATGCAATTATGATTGGCTGAAGAATGTGTTAATAAATCAACAATAATTGTATTCTTGTTAATACAATTTTTAATAAAAAACGTATATTTCGATTTAAAAATTGCCGCAATTTTCCAAAGTTTTATGTCACTGCGAGGAACGTAAGTGACGAAGCAATCTTTTTGATTTATTAAAAATCATATATTTAGAGAAAAATAAATTTATAATTTAAATCGAAATTCACGATAAAAATTAATTCTATATTTTTGATGTTAAATAAACAATATTTTTTTATAAATGACATAAAAAAAAGATAATTAAGTTGTAAATATTTTTGTTTAAATGCTATAATAATATTTAAGCAGGTGAATAGGAAATCTAACTAATTTGAGGTATACAATGAGGTTTCGGGATTTAAAATTAAAATTTAAAATGTTAATACTTTTAGGAGTGTTGATATTTATATTTTTATCAGCAATAACCATGACAAATCATTACTTATCCATTAAGATTGCTGAACGTGCTTCCGCGGACCAACTGGAAAATATCATTACTTCCCTTGAAACGTCTGTAAATATTGGTATCAGTTCTACTGTTATTAATTACCTCAGGTCAGCAGCTAAAAATTCTCTAATGGTAACCCGTTCTTATTATTCAAGCCTGTTAAACCGCGGAATTAATGAAAGAGAAATAAAGAACAGATTAAAGAATATTTTTTTATCTCAAAAGATTGGTAAATCCGGATATATATATGTTGTAAATTCAAAAGGGGTTTTAAAAATACATCCTAAAAAAGCATTAGTAAATGTTGATATTAGCAGGTATGGTTTTATTAAGAAACAAATAAAAATGAAACATGGCTACATTGAATATAAATGGAAAAATCCTGGTGAAAAAAATGCAAGAGATAAAGTTTTATATATGGAATATTTTAAACCTTGGGACTGGATAATAAGCGTATCCGCGTATAAGGAAGATTTTAACAAGTTTCTTAATATCATGGATTTTAGAAAAAGCATTCTTAATATAAAGCCGGGACAAACAGGTTATCCCTTTATAATAAACACAAAAGGCGTATTAATTTTACATCCCAAACAAGAGGGGAAAAATTTTTATAATATAAAAGACGCAAAGGGAAAATATTTTATACGTGATATGATTAATAAACGTAACGGTAAAATAATATATCCCTGGAAAAATCCCGGAGAAAAGTTATTTAGGGAAAAGGTGGTTTACTTTCGCTATATTCCATTGTTAAAGTGGATAGTTGCGGTTGGAGTATATATTGATGAAATAAATGCTCCTTATATTAATGCCAGAAATATGTCCATTCTTCTTGCGCTTTTGGTTTTCGTTATTATTATCCCCATTGTATTTATAACAATATCATCTATTATGAGGCCGTTTAGAGGCATTTTAGAAAAAATAAATCTTATGGCTGAAGGAGACCTTACAAAAGAGTTTTTTATCCGCTCCAATGATGATATAGGAATATTAACAAAAGCTTTCCGGGATTTTGTGAATAAAATCAAAGTAATAATTATTAGTTTAAAGCAAAATTCGGTGGAAGTTAAACAAAG
>CALGPD010000288.1 GCA_937960625.1 uncultured Spirochaetia bacterium
TAAAGCTTATTTAAGTGTTAAAGTATTCAATTATTTTTCTTGACTAATTTCAAAAATTAAGTAATTTTGTTTTTACGCTTATAATTGAAAAGTGAATTATAAGCTGTCAGTCACGGTATAGGTCTTACACATGTTTGATCTTAGGAACCGGGTCAGGGTCGGAAGGCAGCAGCCCTAACTTTGAAAGAGCAGTGTTGTAAGCAGCTTGTATCGGGCTGGTGGCTTAGAATTCATTTTTCCATATCAATATTCTTTTCAATAATACGAGAAATTTATGGCATATTTAGTATCTGCCAGAAAATGGCGGCCTCAAACATTTGATGAAATTATAGGACAGCAGGGCATAATAAAAGCTATTCAAAACGAGATAGAACAAGGTCAAATCGCCCATGCTTATTTATTTGCAGGTCCCAGAGGTGTGGGTAAAACATCCCTTGCGCGTATTTTGTCAAAAAGTTTGAATTGTACCGGTAAAAAACCGGAAGAAATTAATCCCTGTAATAAATGTGATAACTGCACTGAAATAACTTCTTCTAATAATATAGACGTTTTGGAAATTGACGGTGCGTCTAATAACGGGGTTGAACAGGTTAGAGAAATTATCAACGCTGTTAGGTATCTTCCAAATAAGAGCCAATATAAAATATATATCATTGACGAGTTTCATATGCTTAGCAACGGCGCTTTTAATGCTCTTTTAAAAACCCTTGAAGAACCTCCCCCGCATGCAATTTTTATTGCAGCAACAACAGAACCGTTTAAAATAATTCCAACTATAAAAAGCAGAATGAAGGTTTTCAACTTTACGCCTTTGTCTTTAGAAGAAATAACCAATCAGTTGGTTAAAGTTGTAGAAAACTCCAATATTGAATACGACGTTGAAGCTTTATTTCTAATTGCGAAAAACGCGGAAGGAGCTCTCCGTGATGCCCTTAGTATTTTAGACGTTGTATTAAGCATTTGTGAACAAAAAATAGATTCAAGCTTAGTATTAAAAATTTTAGGCCTGCCAAAAGAAGACGTTTTTTTCTCGTGTTTAGACGCGATCAAGGATAAAGAGGTTCAAGAACTTATTTTACTAGCATCAGAATTAAATACAAGAGGTGAAAACTTATCAATTTTTGTAAACGGTCTGATTGAATATATCAGGCATATTTTAATCATGAAAAAAATAACTGATACACCGCTTGAGTTAATACCTTTGCCCGAAACAACGAGAAAAAAGCTGTACGAATATACTTCGTTTTTTTCCGAAGAAAGTTTAATTGAAATCCTTAACTTATTAATTGAACTTAGTGAAAAGTTGAAAAACGCGGCGAATAAAAAAGTTTTACTTGAAAATTACTTTATTAAAATATCCAGATATGAAAACTTTGTGAATTTAAACGATATTATAAAGAAGATAAATAATTATGAAGAGCAATTAGCTAAGTTCGGCAGCATTAAATTCAAAAATAATGATAGTAATTTAATTAGTAATAAAAATAATAATCCGCAAACAGAAAATAAAGACGTAAAAAAAGAATACATTCCATTGAACGATGATTTTTTCGAACAATTTTTAGAAAATATATCAGATGAAAATAAAAGATTAGTCTCTACTCTTAAATCCAAACTTGAACATTCGGGAATGGATTTAATTAATGAAGATAAATTAGAGATAATATGTTTTGAAAAATGGCAGCATGAAGAATTAACTAAAGATG
The DNA here is from genome assembly GCA_937960625.1 of uncultured Spirochaetia bacterium. GTDB lineage: Bacteria > Spirochaetota > CALGPD01 > CALGPD01 > CALGPD01 > CALGPD01. The sequence goes on from CALGPD010000288.1 coordinate 1,707, forward strand.
ATCATACTCTTGAGAAAATCGCAGAAAAGGAATTTTTTAGGATTTTCGGCAAAAAAATTAAAATTAATTCGTTGTTAAAGAATAAAGATAATGAGCAGCTAAAGGA
>CALGPD010000289.1 GCA_937960625.1 uncultured Spirochaetia bacterium
ATGAAGATGAAGATGAAGATGAAGATGAAGATGAAGATGAAGATGAAGATGAAGAAAACACATTACACGGTTTTAGGAATGCTGAATATTATGCCAATGACCGGCTATGATATTAAAAAGCATATTGAGCAAAGTATAAATTATTTCTGGAAAGAAAGTTTCGGCCAGATTTATCCCGTTTTAAATGAACTGCATAAAAACGGTATGATTAATATGGAAATTGTAGGGCAGGATGGTAAACCGGATAAGAAAGTTTACTCAATAAAAGAAAAAGGCGTGGATGAGCTAAAAATATGGTTACAACAGCCTGCTGCTCCGGATTACTTACGAAGTGAGTTTTTAATGAAAATTTTCTTTGCTAAAGAAATGACCGGTCCGGAGTTTAAGCGTCAGGTGGAAGAATACAAATTAGTCTCGCAAAAAGAACTCGATGAATATTTAGAAATTGAAAAGTCAATCAATGAACACCTTGAGCAAGGCTTTGAAGAAGCTAGATATTGGCTGTTAACATTGGAAATGGGAAAGAAGTATTCAAGTATGAAGATTGAATGGTGTAATAGTGTACTTAAAAATTTTAAACCCTGATTAACATTCTAGGAGGTAAAAAATGAATTTTTTAGTTTTAAACGGAAGCCCGAAAGGTGATTTAAGCATTACAATGTATTACATTAAGTATTTACAGAAGATACACCCGGAACATAATTTTGAAATTATTAACGTAGCTCAGCAGATCAATAAAATTGAAAATGATGAGAATTATTTTAACGAAATATTGGACAAAGTGGAAAAATGCGATTGCGTTGTATGGGGATTTCCTTTATATGTCACTGTAGCTCATGCAAATTATCATAGGTTTTTTGAACTTATTTTTGAGAAAAATAAAATGCAGGTATTCAACGGTAAATACTGTACGGCTGTTTCTACTTCAATACATTTTTTTGATCATACCGCGCATAATTTTATCCGGGCAGTTTCTCACGATCTAAATATGAAATACATTGATTATTATTCTGCTAAAATGCGCGATTTAATGGATGAAAAAGAACGGAAAAAATTCAAGCAATTTTGGGAAAACGTAATAAGCAGCGTGAAGAATGATGTTTACTTACCTAATATTTTTCCAAAAGTTGAAAAAAATGATTTTGTATATGAACCGGAAAGATCAAATAAAAAAGTAAAAGCAGGAAATAAGAAAATCATAGTTTTAACTGATAGCGAATCTGTAAACAGTAATTTATCCAAAATGGTGGAAAAATTTAAAATTTGTATTGACGGCGATATTGAGACAATTAATATTCACGATATAGATATTAAAGGTGGCTGTCAGGGCTGCTGTGTTTGCGGTTACAATAACACGTGCATTTATGAAGGAAAAGACGGTTTAATTCCTCTTTTCAAACAAAAGCTTATACCCGCGGATGTTATAATATTTGCATCGCAGATTAAAACGAGGTATTTGTCTTACAGATGGAGAACGTTTTTTGACCGTATGTTTTTCAATACTCATACTCCAACGTTCGTTTCAAAACAATTAGGCTTTTTATTTTCAGGGCCTTTTAAAAGTACTCCGAATATCCGGGAATCCATTACAGGCATTATGCAGTGGCAAAACTCGAATATAACGGGTTTTATATGCGATGATATTGCGGATTCAAATGAACTTGATGCTCAAATTTATAATCTGGCTTTCCGGAGCATTGAAAATTCCAAAGTAAATTACATTAGGCCTAAAACTTTCCCTGGGGTGGGTGGTGTTAAAGTATTTAGAGATGATATTTATGGCGGACTGAAATTTCCTTTTGTGGCAGACCATAAATATTATAAAAAACACGGTGTATATGATTTCCCTAAGAAAAGTTTGCTAATATCATTTTTATTAACAATGTTAAAAATCTTTCCCGGTTTAAGAAAGAAAATATTTACACCGAAATCTTTTAAAAACGCTATGACTAGGAATTTGGAAAAATTTATAAAGAAAATTTAACAACGTGAATTTCTATATAAAATAAATCACAAAAAAAATCTTATTGTATTTTTGGCGGTAATGAACATTATCGCCTCTTCTTTTTTCTTTCTTATTAAGTCAATGGATAATTTAAATAAACCGGATTTCACGTTTTAATAATATTGAATGAAATTTTTGAAAAGTTTTTAATCCTTAAATTTTGCTTTGACTAATCACATTCTATAAGTATTTTTCGGTAACTATGATTTTTGATAAACACTATGACATTATCGTTGTTGGTGCAGGCCATGCCGGTGTTGAGGCCGCATTGGCTCCCGCACGTTTGGGCTTTAAAACGCTTTGTATAACTATGAACCTTGATCATATTGCGCAAATGTCCTGTAACCCTGCAATCGGCGGGCTTGCAAAAGGGCATTTAGTTCGTGAAGTGGATGCGCTTGGTGGTGAAATGGGTAAGGCTATTGATAATTGCGGTATTCAGTATAGAATGCTTAATTTATCAAAAGGCCCTGCTGTATGGTCTCCCCGCGCGCAGGCTGATAAAAGGAAATATATTGATTATTTTAAATACACAATGGAGAAACAGGAAAATTTAGACCTTGTTCAGGATACGGTTGCCCGTATTATTACAACAAACGGTAAAGTATCAGGAGTTGTAACAGAAAGAGAGTTTCAATATAATTGTGATGCTGTTATTCTTTGTACCGGGACTTTTTTAAAAGGGTTGATTCACGTTGGTGATTGGTCTCAAAGTGCGGGCAGGTTAGGTGATTTTTCAGCTGAGTATTTAAGTGATTCCCTTAGGGAACTCGGTTTAGAGGTTGAAAGATTAAAAACAGGAACGCCTATGCGTTTGAACGGGCGGACAATCGATTTTTCAAAACTTGAACATCAAGTGGACCAGGAGTTTCCTTTTACCTTTTCACATTTCACAAAAGAACCGCCTAAAACGTATATGGATTGTCACATTGTATATACTAACAGCGCAACACATGAGATAATTGAGCAGAACATATCAAGAAGCCCTTTATATGGAGGGAAAATACAGGGGATTGGGCCGAGGTATTGCCCGTCTATTGAAGATAAAGTCATGCGTTTTAATGATAAACCCCGCCATCAATTATTTTTAGAACCCGAAGGCCCGAATACAAACGAATATTATTTAAACGGTTTTTCATCAAGTTTGCCCGAGGATGTGCAGCTTAAAATGATTAAAACCCTTCCCGGGTTTGAGAATGTTATGGTTATGCGTATCGGGTATGCCATTGAATATGATTTTTGCAACCCCGTTCAGTTAAAACCTTCTCTTGAAACAAAACTTATTGAGAATTTGTATTTTACAGGGCAGTTAAACGGGACGAGCGGCTATGAAGAAGCAGCTGTTCAGGGAATAGTTGCAGCAATAAATGCCTGCAATAAAATAAAAGGTAAAAGTCCGCTTATTTTAGATAGAAGCGAGGCATATACCGGAGTGCTTATTGACGACCTTATAACCAAAGGCGTTGATGAACCTTACCGTATGTTTACCTCCAGAGCAGAATACCGGCTTAATTTACGCTGGGATAATGCGGATGAAAGATTAATGGAATACGGACACGCTGCCGGGTTAATTTCAGATGAAAAAATAATGCAGTTCCGTAATAGGATGATTAATATTTCCCGTGGTGTTGAAATAGCTAAACAGAAAAGAATAAAGAAGAAGGATTTATCTAATGAAATTGAAAACGCCGGAATAAAAAGTGGTGACACTCTTGATACTATTATAAAAAAAGGCTCTATCGAACTAAAAGAATTGAAACACCTTGATTCTGAACTTAATAATATGACTGAACAAGAATTAACACAAATTAACATCAGGTTGAAATATGAAGGGTATATAAAACGGCAGGAAAACCAAATCAATCAGTTTAAAAAGAACGAGAAAGTAAAAATCCCTGCCGGCTTTAATTATGATACCGTGAAAGGTTTATTAACAGAGTCTTTGCAAAAGCTAAAAAAAGTTAAACCCGTTACTCTTGGCCAGGCAACGCGAATCCCCGGTG
>CALGPD010000290.1 GCA_937960625.1 uncultured Spirochaetia bacterium
GCATATGCGGTAAAAAAATATAAATCTTGCTAATTTTAGTAAGCATACTTTTTTTAGTTCAGTCTTCTTATTTGTTGCGGTCTTTACAACGGTTTTTATAATTCAAGTTTTTAATCATTATTAATTCATGAAAAATAAGTAATAAAATATTCAAATACTCTTGTAATTTTTTTATTAAAATGTTAGTATACTCACAGCATTATTTTTAAAAAGTCTGTACAGGTGGGAACTTTGTTCAAGGTTAAATATTTATTAATAATTATTTTTGTAATGATTATTAACACTTTATCGTATTCAAATCAAATTGTTAAAGTTATTAATATTGATAAAACAAAACTCCCTGTTATTAAAGTCAAAGTTAAAATCAATACTGATAAATGGCGGGCAAAAGGTGAAAAATATTTCAAAGTTCAGATAGACGGAAAAGACGTAAAATTCAAATTAAACTTTTTAAACCGCAAAGTAAAATACTATTTTTTTCTCATTGATATTTCCGGTTCAATTAAAAGGGGCAAGCTTTCTCAAATAAAAAAAGCCGCGGTTAATATCTGCAATAACCTGCCCCAAAGATCTTCCGTTGCTATATACTTTCTGCATGATTATCTGGAAAAAGCAACAGATTTTATCAGCGATAAAAAACTCATGGTCAAAGCAATACAACGGGCAAAAACCAAAGGCAGATATAGCAGAATATACGATGCGTTACTTTACAGCGCCAATACAATCAGAAAAAAAATCAAATCAAAAGTATCAATTGTTTTATTCAGTGACGGGCTTGATGAAGGATCAAAATACAAAATTAATCAAGTTGTCCGGGTTTTGAAGAAAAAAAACATCGTTGTTTTGTCCCACGGTTTTACTAATAAAAACGAAAAATACCTTGAAAACCTAAAACTTATTTCAAAAAAATCAGGCGGAAGATACACAAAACAAACTGATGAAAACATTGTTTACGCTAAAACGGATAAAATTGAAAAGGGTGTTTACGTTTTCACTATCTATTCTAATAAAAAAAGTTTTAAAACTCTTAGAATAATTCCTTCCGGCGTAACGCCCAAGCAGGCAATTAAAATAGATTTTGCAAAATATAACTATAAACTTATTATCATAATTGCGGCAATTGCTTTAGGACTGATTATTTTAATAGTACTTATTCTCGTTTTAAGAAAAAGGCAGCGTAAAGAAAAAGGTAGTGCCCGTTTATCAAAAGAAGACAAGAATACTTTATTTAGGATAGTAAGCGCGATAATTAAAACGGGAAAAGATACTGAACTCAGTTATTTTAAACACACTTTCAAACCACAGAGCATTTCCTCGGAAGAGATTGATAAACTCATTGTAAAGTTAAAACAAGCCGGACAATTAGATGATGATTTAACAGAAGAAAAGATTAAAAAGCTTTTTGATAAAATAAGCATAATATCAGAAAAAGAAGCAATAATAAAATACAACGAATTATTTCACGGTAAACATATAAAAGAAATCAGGGATGCTCTTAACGTAGATAGAGATATCGGCATTTCAGAGTATTTGAAAAAAATAAACAAATCAATCCATGTGCCTGAACATGATATTTTACACAAGGTTATTAACCGGGATGAAACAAAAGAAATTCAGGATTTCTTAAATAAGGTCAGCCCGGGAAATAATAATTTTGATATGGACAGCATTTTCAAATCTTTATTTGAAGCTGATAAATCAGACAACGCAAAGTTTATGCCTTTGATGATTGACGTTGTAAAGAATGCCAAAGGGTTTGCCAAAGACGCAAGCTTGAATATTTTCAAACGTATGGGGCAGAACATTGATTTAAAAACTGATGATATTACAGATCCCCAAACCATGGATTCATGGTGGGATAAAAATAAATCTGAAGTTATGAATAAACTTAATGAATTAACCAAGAAAGAAGCTAAAAGTAAACTTGAAAACGGATTGTTTATTAATGAAAATATCGAATTACTTTCAGAACACGGACAGGATTTTAACTTAAGAATTCTATCAGGTGATAAATATTCTTTTAACGGGATTTCAAATAAAGACGTTTTGGTTGATGAAATAACGTGTTTCTACAGGCCGGGATTTCCTGATAAAGAAAACGTTCTTTTTGAAAAAGGTTATATTTTTGCTGAGGTATTTATGATTTCACTTGTGGAAGATTTTTTCGAAATATCATTCCAGTTCCTGCCTCCGGGTAAAAGGAACGATGAAAAGGTTAGAAAAATAATTAACAGGCTTTAATGTATGAACGAAAAACAATTACTAAATAACATATTAACATCTGATGATTATAATAAATACGTTGACAATAGTGAATCAGAAAACCCTGTTTTGCTGGATAAATATAAAAAGATTTTCAATAATACTTCTACTTACGTTCCTGAAAACGTGTTTTTAGATATAATGCAAAACAAGGATTATAAGCGTTTCGGTGATTTTGTTCAGGGAACAATCATGTTTATTGATGTTAACGGTTTTACAGCCTTAACAGAATCCCTGTCTCGTCACGGGCATGCAGGCGCTGAAGAAATTACAAACGTTTTAAACGCGTTTTATTCAAGAATTATAGAAAAAATACACAACTATTCAGGAGCCGTATTAAAATTCGGCGGCGATGCTATTATGGCATTATTCCGGAACCATCCGGATTTCTGCGCAGAGCAGCATACCAAAATGGCGGTTTCATGCGCGTTTAAAATAATGGATAACATGAAAGAATATTCTTCTGTTAACTCCCGTTTCGGTTCTTTCCCGTTAAGCATAAGCATGGCTCTACACAGAGGGGAATTTTACGCGATATATTCAGGGAGTAACAGCAAAAACGAGTTTTTTCTTACAGGCAAATCCGTAAACCTAACAGCAGACATTGAAGGCGAAGCTGAAAAAAATGAAATTCTCGCTGATATCAGCACAATAAACTCAGCATCGGATATTATTACAGATTATACTCTTAAACAAAACTTTTATCATATTAAATCAGGCAATCCTATACC
>CALGPD010000291.1 GCA_937960625.1 uncultured Spirochaetia bacterium
TTAAAAATTTTAAAGAAACCCCTAACTCAGTATTAATAGGAACGGATTCTTTTTGGGAAGGAGTGGATGTACCCGGAGATGACCTTAAATGCGTTGTTATTGTTAAACTGCCGTTTAAAGTCCCTTCCGAACCAATTTATCAAGCCCGTGCAGAGAGGATAGAGGAGGAAGGTAGCAGCGCTTTTTTTAATTATGCTTTGCCTTTAAGTATAATCCGGTTTAAGCAGGGGTTTGGACGTTTAATACGAAGCACATATGATGAAGGTGTGGTTGTTTGTCTGGATAAAAGGCTTACTACTAAATCTTATGGAAGGCATTTTATTGAATCTTTGCCTAATATACCCGTTATACATAGCCAGAAAGAAGATATTTTATATAATATAGAGAAATTTTTCAGATAATTTGATTAAACAATTAATTTTGCTAAAGTCAATTTTTTATATTAAATTTGTTTTTACATAAATTGCTAATGTGATAATGATTGCTGAATATTGCTTTCACTGTTTAATGTTTGGATAGAAAAATAAAAATTTGTAAAATTTTCCGGAGTGATGTCTACTCCGATTTCTCCTTTGTGGAGAATAATAATATCTTTGCAGATTTTTAAAGTTAAATCTGGATTATGTATTTTGCGTGATTTGTTAAAATCATAATTTTCATATGGCTCGAAAAAAATTTCTAATTCATTTTTAGAGAACAATTTTTCATCTACAATCATATTAAACTTGAGTAAGTTATTATTTTTATCAATACTTATATTTATTTTTGAATTGTTTTTAGATGCTTCAATTACAATTAAAATCAAATTGCTTAAAACTTTGAATATCTTCTCACTGTCTATTTTAACTTTTTGTTTAACATTGCAAATAAATTTTATATCAATATTTTTTTCTTTGGTTTCAGATATATAAGTTGTTATTAGTCTTTCAACTAAATTTTGAATATTTACTTCACTATAGTTTAGCATAATTCTTCTGCTTTGAAATAGAGAAACCTGAAGAAAATCTTCAGAGATTTTTAATAAAGTTTTAGTTGTTTTATTTAAAAGCCTGATATATTCATTTAGCTCATCCGGTAGTTTTCTTTTTAATAAATAACTCGTTGATGAGAACAAAGAACCAATAACATTTTTTAGATCATGATTGACCATAGCAACGAAATTATCTTTCATTATGGATAATTCAGCTAATTCTTTATTCTTCTTTTCTAGTTCTTTAGTTTGATTTTTTATAATTATTGCTCTTGATAGTTCCCTGTATCTAATATTGTACAAAGATCTTGAAAACGCGAAGCACACAAATACAATAACAGCACCGTTAAAATAATATCTCAATAATTGTTTCCCCGGAAAATTTAATATTGAAACTAAAACAATAAATAAAAGATAATATGAAGTATAAATTAATAAACTGGTTTTTGGCTTTAAATTAACGATAACTGATGGACCAAATGCCCCCATTAGAAAAATGCTGATTGAACCAATAATAAGCAATCCGGCAAAAGTACCGTATAAACTTATTAATAGTATAATTATTGAAACTGATAGAGTAATAGAATTATCAGTGAATATTTTTTTTTTAATATTAGATTTTATAATAATTAGCACATAAAAAATTAGACTACTGATAAAATAAGCAAAATGAGTTAGTGTTAAATGTAAAAATCCTGGATTATTTTTAAACCTGCCAGTTTTATATCTTGGAAAATCTACTAGTATTAGCAATGAAATTCCTAATGTTATTAAAATCAAACTGAAGTATTTTATTCTAATTAGATTAATTTTTGAAATTTCAGCATTCAATAGTTTTTTTTCTTCACATGTTAACTTATCTTCTTTTCGGCTTTTGTTAATATTGAAGATATTCATTTTTTCTTAGTTCCCGACTAATTCTTTTTTTATAACTTTGTAACTTACTGGAAGCTTAATGCAAAAATCGTTCCCTTGCCCTTTTTTACTTTTAACACTTATACTTCCTTTATGCAATTCAATGATTTTTTTACAAATTGCTAGGCCTAATCCTGATGCTATTAAGCCGTCATTATCATAATTTGTTTTTTTTTTATAAAACCCGAATATATGTTCAATTTCGTTTTCATCCTTTCCAGGCCCGTTATCAATAAAGTGTAATTCAATTTGTCCGTTTATTTGTTCACATTTAATGAATATGCTTTTACCTTCACCGGTAAACTTTAGCGCGTGTGAAATTAAGTTACGCAGCACAGTATATATTTTTTCTTTGTCTATTTTTACAATGATTGAGCAATTAATGTTACATTTAATATTTACATTTTTATTTTTTTGAATAACTGAATATGTGTTTATAATTTCATGGATTATTTCATTAAAGTTTACTTCGCTTAAATTTAACTTTATTTTTCCGCTTTCAAATAATGAAACTTGGAGAAAATCTTCAGCAATTTGTAATAGAGTTTTCGTTGTTCTATTAAGTAGTTCTACATATTCTCTAAATTCGTTGGGAAGCTTTCTTTTTAATAAATAACTCGTTGATGAGAATAATGAACCCATAACATTCTTTAAGTCATGGTTTACCATTGCCACGAAATTATTTTTCATTTCTGATAAGTTTATTAATTCCTGATTCTTTTTTTCAAGTTCCTGGGTTTGATTATTAATAAGAATTGCTCTTGTTAATTCTTTCACTCTGATTTTATATAATGAACTTGAAGTGAAATAACAAACTAAAGTTATAATAAAAGAATTAAAATAATATTTTAACAGTTGATTTGCGTAAAAATTCAATGTTGAAGCTGCAATCACAAATGAAATATAGTAAAGCAAATACATTATAAAGGCAGTTTTAGGCTTTATATTCATCATAATCGCCATGCCAAATCCGCCCATTAAATAAATTTCAATTGACCCCACTATTAAAAGGTCCGCATATGTTCCGTATAAACTTGCTAAAAGACATAATGAAGTGTAGGTCGTGATAATTACGTTATTAGGGATTTTAAAAGATTGTATTTTAGATTTTAATACTATAATAATAAAGACAATTAAACTGAAAGTGATATAAGCGAAATGCGTTATTGTTAGATGTATATATCCCTGATTTATTCTAAATAAACCCGCTATATATTTGGGATAATCAAAAAATCTTAATAGAGCTACTGCTAAAACTATTAAAATTAAACTGAAATATTTTATTCTGCGGATACTAATTTTATTTAGTTCTTCATCAATAAAATCTATTTCATCCTGATTCCGTAGTGTATTTTCAGTTTTTTTATTCGGGTTAAATTTTAATTTTCTCATTTTCCTGAAACTTCCCCAATAATTTGTCATTTTCATTTATATTTAAAAATGGAATTTTAATACAAAAATCACTTCCTTGCCCCACTTCACTCGTTACATTTATTGTTCCTTTGTGTAAATTAACAATCTGTCTGCAAATTGCAAGCCCAAGGCCTGTACCTTTAATAGCATTATTTTCATTTTGTTTTGCTTTTTCATATAAATTAAAAATTCTTTCAATTTCTTCTTCGTGGATGCCAATTCCGTTATCAATAACGTGTATTTCAATGTTTTCGTTTTTACTCCCGCAGATAACATCTATGTTTTTTCCTTTGTGAGTAAACTTTATTGCATTGGAAATTAGATTACTTAAAACGGTATACATTTTTTCTCTATCAATAATGACATTTTCTGAATTTTTTATAATACAATTAATATTAATTTCCTTACTGTTTATCATAAAAGAGTATGTATTAATAACATCGTGAATTAATTCATCCAAATCAACTTCACTTAGGTCTAATTTTATTTTTCCGCTTTCAAATAGAGATACTTGAAGAAAATCATCAGCTAATTTTAATAATGTTTTCGTTGTTTTATTCAACAATTCGACATATTCTTTAAATTCGTCAGGCAAGTCATTTTTTAAAATATACTTTGTTGATGATAGAATAGAACTCATGACATTTTTTAAATCATGGTTAACCATAGCAACGAAATTATCTTTCATTAAGGAAATCGACTTAAGTTCTACGTTTTTAACTTCTAATTTATCATTTTGCTCTTCTACAATCATCTCACTTACAATATCTCTTACTTTTATATTATATATCGAAATGGAAATAAAAACTGACATGGTAATGATAATTGTTGAATTAACAAAATACGATGATAAGAGCCTTTCTGATATCTGAATTGAAAAAATTAGAACTATAAAAGCAGTATAATATAAAGCAAAGAATATAATACTATACAGATGTTTTAAATAAATTGATATTGCTACTCCAAATGCTCCAAATGCGAAAATAGCAATTAAACCCTTTCTTATAACGTATGAATAAGTTATGTAGAAACATCCTGAAAGAATTACAAAAACAGCAAAATAAACAGGAAAATTTTTATACCAGCTATTTTCTTTAAAATTTATATTTACAAGAAAGAAAGAAATTACTACACCAATGAGAAAAAACATATGAGCATATACGCTGTGTTTATATTCAGGAATTGTATTCCATTTTATTTTTGAAAAGTTATAATAATCTTTAATCAGAAATGCTAATAAAATAACTATAAGCAGAATAATGATTCTTTTAATACGGTAAATATTGATTGAATTTAATTTATTAAACAACTGTTTAATATTATTTATAGATAAATCTTTGACTGAGAAATCTGTATTTAATTTATACTTATATAAACCCATCACCACTTCCAGTTTTTTTAAGATTTTTTATTAATATCTGAAATTATTTAATTGAACACCCACTGTTTTATGTAAATAATATATACCAAAAGAAATATAAACTCCTATATTATTGAAATTCGCGTCATTTTTTAGAACGTTCAAAACTCCAGCAATTATTGAAATTTCCATAGAAAATAACACTCTTTCTTTTAATGCCCAATAGTTAAAATTAATTTTAATTATTGCGCTCAAATCAAATCTATTAACATTATACATTATGTCGTGATCATCAATTTCCGCATATGTTAAAAATGAAAATACAAAGCCCACCCCCGCAGACAATAATTTCCCGAACAACCAGTATTTTCCAATTGCATTTAAGTCAATATAGTGTAAGTTTAAACTGTGTTTTCCGCCGTCAACATCATGAACCCGTTCCCCGGCTCTACGGTATAAAAGTTCATATTCCATGCCCCAATTATCACGTATAATAAAATTAGCGCCAAACCCGGTATGAAATACAAGTTTCCCTCTTTTATCCTGTTTGGTTGTGCCGTAAGAATAATCATTTGGCGAAATATCTATTAATCCAACCTCAAGCATTGCGCCGCCGTATCCAAGCCCGCCTTTAACACCGTAATAAATATCCCAGTTTTTTGTATCAACGGCTAATGCTTTACCGGTAAATATAAATGAAAAACAAAAAACACAAATAATAAAAGTTTGCTTAGGTTTTAACATAATCACACCGGAGTAAAAAAATTATTTCAATAACAATCATATAATATCTATTATAGTTTTGCAAGGAAATCCTTTTTTGTTTTGACATTTTTATTTTTCCTGATATTTTTGTTGATTTTTTAACTTGTGCTGTGTTAGATTTTATTTTCTTATGAATTATTTTATCGGGAAATTTAATATTAATGCTTAATAGAAAAAACTACGGTTTAAATATATACTTCGTTGGCATCATTTTAATTATGTTTGTGATGGAAAACTTTTTTAGAGCGTTTTTTATCAAAGAATTAACCCTAACGTATAATGCCTTTCCAAAAGTCTGGCAGTTTTTTACTTATGCCTTTTATACAGGGCTGGATATAACAAAAGCAGGGTTTAGCCAATTAAATATCCTGTGGTTCATTTTTCACGTTTTAATTGCATTTTGGTTTGGCAGAATGCTGGAAGAACATTTAGGCTCTTACAGGTATATAATATTTTTATTAATAACTCTGTTAGGGGAATCTCTGGTTGTTTTCGCTTTCAGGGATTATATATTATTGGGCGGAAACCAGTATTCAAGAGGGATATTCGACCTTGCTATTATGCTGATGTTCGGATTAACCTATCCAAGAGAAGAAATCTATGTTTTTTTCGTTTTAAGAGTAAGGGTATTAATATTAGCTATTGTTTATTATTTATGGTATTTATTTGGCATTTTTCAAATATGGAATAGAAATGTTTTTGAAATCACGGTTATATTATCAATTTTCCTTGGAAGCTCAATGGG
>CALGPD010000292.1 GCA_937960625.1 uncultured Spirochaetia bacterium
CTCTAATATCAATAAAAAATATTTTAAAATTTTAAAAACTATTTCCGTTAAAACCGGTGGAAAGTTCAGCTATGAAGGCAGGAGCAGGCTTGTAAGCAGGCTATTATCTAATAAAAATAACGAATATAGTATTAAAATTAAGCCTGATAGTTTAAATAAAGAAAACACTGTTAAATTAAACCTTAGGGTTAATAATACCTATGCGTCCGTAAATTTTAACGTGGATACTTCAAATATTACTCTTAAAGCACGAACTACTGCGCTAAATATAAATAAAAAGAAAAGCGCTGCCCGGATAAAAAAATCAGACCTGCTTGATTCAAAAATTAAGTTTTGGATTATTGCTTTAATTTTAGTTTTTGTTTCTATCATTATTGTTGTGTTAGTTCTAATAAAAAGAACGCGTAAAAATAAACTCAATAAAGCAGATATAAAACGCGTTATTGATAACGAAATGCAAATGGTTAAAATAATGGAGAAAGAAAAGGATTATGAAAAATCTGCTGCATGTTCCAGAACTTTCAGTAACAATAAAATGGATATAAAGTCTGTTGATGTTGAAGTTATCAAATCCACTTCAATAATGGAAGTTGATATTGAAGTTGAACTGGATAAAATCACTTCCGTTAATAAAACTCAAATAGAGGTAAATGAATCTGAACCGGTATCTATAAAATAGTATAAAAATTAACTGTTTTTTACGTTTTGAATACTGATTAATGTTATATCATCGGTAAAACCGGTTTCCTCTGTCCATTCCTTTAATTTATTAACTATTAAGCTGTTAAGTTCTTTTACATTTAGTTTTTTGTTTGCATCAATTAATTCATTTAATCTTTGTTCCCCGAATTCCTCTTCGTTTTCATTAAACTCTTCAAAGATTCCGTCTGTATACAGAACCGCTAATGCCTCTCCGGGGAATTTTTCGCATTTTTGTTCATATTTAACTTCATGCTTTAATCCTACCATAGGGCCTGATTTTGTGAGAGAAATCATAGTATTATCTATTATTAGATATTGTTCAGGATGCCCCGCGGATGTGTAATGTATTTCTTCTTTATTCATGTCAATATCTAAAACCGTGCATGTGAAAAACATATTCAAATTGATGTAATTTTTTAAGAAAATATTATTAAATAGTTCCATTAATCTTGATGTGTCAATTGGGTAAACTTTGATTTTATCATACTCGGATTTAATAAGCATGGTTGTTAAAGCTGCCTGAACACCGTGCCCTGTTGTATCCGCTATTAATACACGGTAATATCCCGAGTTCAATTCATAGATATCGTAAATATCCCCGCCGACATGAGTCATAGGATTAAAGTAAACTTCAATATCAAGTTCATCGATATTTTTATATTCTTTGCTAATTGTATTATTTTGAATCCGTTTTGCATGAATTAAATCTTGAGTAATTAAATCATTCGCAAATTGAAGTTCTTTTGTGCGGTCGGCAACGTGTTTTTCCAGCAGCGCTTTTTCTTTTTCAAGACGTATTGCTTTATTTTTTATTTGTTTTGAACGTAAGAAAGAAAAACCGAAAAATGTGCCAATTATCATTACCGAGTAAAGAATATACATCCAGAAAGTTCTATACCAGGGGGATAATATTTTAAACTGTATTTTGCATTCCTTACCCATAACTCCATATATATTTTGACTTTTAACTCTAAAAGTATAATTACCGGGTGAAAGATGTGAAAAACTTACTCTATTAAAATTAGACCAACTCGACCATTTTTCGGTTAATCCTGATAGTTTATAACTGAACTTATTTTCAGAAGGGTTTGTATAATCATTGCATGAAAAATAAAAAGTAATGCTGTTGTTATCGTAATTAATCCTAAAACTATTATTTTTTTCTTTTCCGTTGTAAATACCATAAACGAGTTTATTTTTTATTTTGATTTTATTAATCGTTGTTTTTATTTGCCCTGTAATTTTTATAGCATATTTAGGAGAATATTTTATAATTTTTCCGTGTGAACCAATCAAGACATATTCTCCCTTATCATATACAACGGAAGTTCTGACACGGTTATTTCCTGTTATAGGGATTGGATTGAAAATGTATTTTTTATTGTTATTCCTGACTGCTAAATATAATTGTTGAGAATTTTTTTGTATGAACCATAACCGGTTATTTTTGCCTTGACTTATTTCTATAAATTCAATGCTTTTCATTCTGTTTTTTAGTAATTGTATTTTTGTAAATTTTTTAGTTTTATTATTTAAGCAGTAAAACGCGTTAGGGGTTGAATAATAAATATTTTTATCAATTTTGAATATTGTATTTATTATTATACTCTTTTTCGCTGTTATTTTTTTTATGCGGGGCTTTTTATTATATCCGTTAATAAAATTTATTATTGCCAATGTATTTTTATTTAAGATTGTTAAATACTTTTTTTTATTAATCCAGAGGATTTTATCAATCCTGAAATTGAAATTTTTAACAAATCTTTTTTGTTTCCATAATCCCTTTTGATTTTCTAAGATTAATATTCCATATCTGGTTCCACAGATTAAATATTTATCTTGAAATTTTTGCCTTGCAAAGGTAAAAATGGTTGTTGGAATTTTTACTTCAATTAGTTTATTTCTTTTTAGCTGGAGATATTTTAAATTCCCTGCAATTAATAGTGAATTATTTATTCTTAATATATCAAGGACTTCTGAATCAATACCGGCAATATTTTTAAATAAAACCGGATTTGATTTAATTTTTTTTGAAATGCCCATAGAGTTAGCAAAATATAGAGAGTTTTTATAAAATTCAAATTTGTTTACATTGTCTTTAACACCGTTTTTTTCGCTATAAATGCGGAAAGGGGAAAATAATTCAACAAATGAAATGCCGTAATTTAACCCGGTCCAAAGCCCTTTATTTTTATCACAGTAAAGAAACCTGATATTATTATCGTTCAATCCGGAAATTTTATTTATTATATATAATAGTTTGGCGTTTTCATTTAATATTAAAATGCCGCCGCTTTTAGTACCAATAGCGTATCTGTTATCGGGGAGTTTAATTCCTGTATATATTTTATATTTTGTAAGATATTTACCAACATCTGTTTTAACTCTATAGAATTTATTCCAATCAAAAATATATACACCTTTATTTCTTGAGAATAGAATGATTTTTCCGTTTTTATAGGGTAAAATGGAATATACTAATATTTTTAGTTTATAAGCATTATATCCGTTTTTAATTTTAACTATTGAGTTTTGCTTAACCTCCATAAGCCCGTTTCCTGAGACCATAATTAGAACCCTGTTATTAACAACGCTGATTTTATTTAGTTTGGTTTTGGATTCAATTACAGTAATTTTTTTGTTATAATATCTAAATAGTTTCCTTGATGTCCTGAAATATACACCGTATTTTGTTGCTACTGTCTGCCAGATAGTTTTTATATTTTTATGTTTTTTAGGAACCAAGTATTTCAATGATACAAAACTAACTTTGCCTTTTTTGTTTTTTAAATAACCTATATCTTCATTGAAACCGGCAAATATTTTTCCGTTTTTATCAATTGCCAGAGACCTTGCAACGAGATTATCAGTATTCTCAACTTTATTCCAGTTGAAACCGTCAAATTGAATTATTCCATAATTACTATTCGCAAAGTACATTAGGCCGTTTTTATCTTGAATAATATCCCAGACCTGACCGTAGCCTCTATATATATCAGGTTTATAATTATTTATAAAAGGTGAATAATATTTGATACAGGGATTCCCCGGAAATATATTTGAGTTTAAAAATATAAAAACGAATATTATTAGTATAACCAATTTTTTCATTATAACTCCTACAATAATTTAACCTATTTTGATTTTTAGGGTCAAACAATTTAATTGTATAAATAAATTTTACGGTTTTTAAAAATATAATGGGATATTGTTTTTTCAACTCTAATTCTTTATTATTAATAATGTTGGCTAGTTAATAACTTAAGGAGATTGTTATTAATGGATATATTCAGCTTTGCTGTTCTAATACTATTTGCCATAAATTTGAGCTTTTCATCATATCTTTTTTCGGAAAAAAGAAAATCATGCATAGATACTTCTTTTATGATTATTTCAGTAACCTTGATAGTAATGGGCTTTCAATACTTTTGCCTCATGACAATAAAAAACGAGCTGGCATTCAGGATTGTATTAAAAACTTTTTCAGTTACTTATGTTATAGTTCACTTTGTATTTTTACATTTCTTTATCATTTTACTTGATAGGAAAAGGGATATACTTTATAAGTTTTTATTTATCGCGATGATAATTTCAGTATTTTTAGCAATCTTTTTCCGTTATCCTTTTTCCGGGTATTCAATAAAACCGGATAATTTCGTTATCTATATCTATAAACACAGCCGGATTGGATTTATATTGTCCAGTTTCTTGCCAATGTTTTACAGCATGATTTTGCTTTTAAAAAAATATCGTAAAATGAAAATTGGACCGTTAAAAAGGGGATTTTTATTTTTACTTATTGGTTTTCTATTTACTTTTCTAATCGGAGCTTTTCTATACGGTGCTGTTACAAAACACATTATCGGTGTGCAAAAATCAATTAAAAGAGGTTTCTCTATAGATAAATATAACGGAGTAATTCGTTCAATTGTTTTAACCCTACAAGTATTATTGATTTTTATATTCGGTAAAAGGTATAAATTTTTGTCAATCGGTATAAATGACGTTTCAAAGAACCTTTTTGAAGATATTGACCACGGAGTTATTATTGTTTCATCCGAAGGTGAAATTGAAAACGTAAATGCCAGAGCCCTAAGGTTATTAGAGCTTAACCGGGAAGAGCTAGTGAATAAGCCTGTAAAGAAAATTATTCCTGATTATGATAAACTGAATATGCTTGAAGAAAACGAAATTGAGTTTTCTAATGATAAAATATTTTCCATTTATCCTTCCAAAATTGAATATAAAACTCTGGAAATCGGTACCGTTTTAATGATACGGGATATTTCAAACGAAAAAGCAATGCGCAAGGATTTGAATTTAAAATCCAGAGTTTTTGATAATATGACTGAAGCCGTATTGGTTATAAGCAGAAACAAGAAAATAATTCAATGCAATAAAGCTGCTGAAATTATGTTTGAGCATGAAAAAAGTGAAATGATAGGAAAGTCACCACCGCAAATTTTTTCCGCGAATTCAAAAATTGATGATAATTTTTTCCGGAAAATAACAGAAATTGTTGGACAGGGTAAGGAATGGAGGGGGGAAATTGACTATACTACAAAAGCCGGTGAAGAAAGAGTAAGAGACGTTATTGCGGTTCCCGTGTTTGAGGATAACGAAATAAAAGAAGTGATAAGCATTAACAGGGATATTACCGAAAGAAAGAAATATGAACGCGAAAGAGAAAAACTTCTTGCCCAGCTTGAAACTGCAAATGATGAACTTGAGAGGTCAAATCATGAACTTGAGCAGACTAATGACGAATTGGAAAGAGCTAATGTAGAACTTGAGGCTGCAAATGAAGAAATGGAAAGAACAAATGTTGAGCTTGAAACTGCTAACCATGAATTAAAAAAACTTTCCGATATGAAAGATGAATTTCTTTCCGTTGCATCACATGACTTGCGCTCTCCTTTTAACGGTATATTAGGTTTTTCTGAAATCCTTCTGAATGAAAAAAACCTTGATAATTACCATAAAGAACTCGTTGGATATATAAAAATCAGTGCTGAAACCCAATTGGCTTATGTTAATGATATTCTCGATATTATCAGGTTTGAATCGGGCAAAATCAAACTTCAATATGAAGCAATTAATCTATCCGAGTTAATTAGAACGAGTTTACATTCTCTAAGTATTCTGGCGGATAAAAAACAAATAATGATTTTACCTGAAATATCCACAGATCAAACCGTAAATATAGACAGCGCTAAAATAGTTCAAGTTATAAACAATTTCATTTCCAATGCAATAAAATTTACTCCTTCCGGCGGTACTATCCAAATAAAATTGTATGAAAATAAAGAAGGTGGTTTTGAAATACACGTTATTGATAACGGTATGGGGATTCCAAAAGATATGCAGGATAAACTATTTTCCCGTTATGAGCAGGTTCATACACAGGGAACAGAAGGCGAGGCAGGTACAGGTCTTGGTTTATCAATATGCAAACAGCTT
>CALGPD010000293.1 GCA_937960625.1 uncultured Spirochaetia bacterium
CGCTGTAACTGCCGGAAAAGGCCTTGAGAGAATACTTAAAGATATTAAGCAAACCAAGGATATAAATACAGAAATATCCGCTGCCATGAATGAACAATCATCCGCGGTAAGGGATATATTAAAAACAATGCAGACTCTTGTTTCAATAACCGAAGAGGTTAAGAATGCAATTGACGAACAAAAAATGGGAAGCGAACAGATTACGAATATAGTTAAAGATTTGGAAAAAGATACTGAAATAATAGATCAAGCAAAACAGGGCCTTACTAAAAGCACAGACATTGTTATGCAAAGTTTTTCAATTATTCAAAAACTTTCAGGTTCAAATAAAACCATTCTGGAAGAATTATCCGTACTGGTTGATAAATTTAAAGTTAATGAATATGAGGAAGATTCTAAAGGATTAACTTTAGTGCATATGTAAAAAAAAGTATTGATTAATTCCTTTTAATAGCTTAATATATAAAAAAATTGTAGTGTAAAGAAAATATATGTATCCTACTGAGAAAGCAAAAAAAGGATTAAACAAGAGCGATATTGAGAATTACTTCTATTATAGTTCTTTGATAAATTCAAACCGTACCAAAGAAGCTCAAAAAGAAGTAAATAAAATCGCTAAAAAAAACACCTCACTGTTAGCTAAAATCAGGGATATTGAAAAAATTGACATAAAAGATAAAGAAAATAATCCTGATTTTTATAATAAAAAAAAGAAAAATAATACCAAACCCATTACTTTATATAATCAACGGTATATTATAAACAACCGGAAAAAAACTCAAAAAATTAAAACCCCCGGATTTTTTTCATATTTGTTCTCATTCCGTTCTGAATTAAAAGAATTTTCAAAAGAAACTCTTGCAATTATACCGAGATTTTTCGGATTATTCTATGATTTTTCTCCGGTATATTTCTCTACTATTGAAAACCTTAATAATTACGTCACTCAGTTCACTTACAGCCCGGTAAAATTCATTGTTGAAAACGGATGGAAACAATTAAATAAAATTGAATATAATACCGTGTTTACATTCTACAGATTTATAAATGAATTTCTAATACTAAACTCAGCGAAATCAAAAAACGCAAGCCCGTCTAATA
>CALGPD010000294.1 GCA_937960625.1 uncultured Spirochaetia bacterium
TTATAGGAGATAAACTAAACACATAGGCCTGCCGCTGCTTTAATCGTTATTTATTGTGCGTTTATACGCGTGAATGTTATGGTTTTAAAAACGGTTTTCTTTCAGAATAAAATAAAAAAAGCAACGCAAGATACACGCTGCTTTTTGTCTATATTTAATTTCTAAAAATTGTATGCAAAGATTAACGTTTTGAGAACTGTGTACTTTTACGCGCACCGTGTTTACCGTATTTTTTACGTTCAACCATACGCGGGTCACGGGTAAGGAAACCGTTCTTTTTAAGAGCAGGACGGTTTTTCTCGTCAACTATACATAATGCTCTGGAAATGCCGTGCCTGATTGCTCCGGCCTGGCCTGAAACCCCGCCGCCGTTGGCATTAACAAAAATATCGAATTTGTTTTCCGCGTCAACCACTTCAAGAGGTTTTTTAATATAATTTTCCAAAGACTTTCTTGGAAAATATTCGCTAAGAGATCTTTTGTTTACTTCAATTTTTCCGCTTCCTTTGCGGATTCTAACTCTGGCAATAGCGTTTTTTCTTCTTCCCGTTGCCCATATAAAATTAGCCACTGTAATTTCTCCTTACATTTCTATAGTTCAAGTGTTTCAGGCTGCTGTGCTTTATGAGGATGTTCCTCACCCTGATATACTTTTAAATTTTTCAATAATTTACTACTTAGTTTATTCTTAGGTAACATGCCTTTTACGGCTTTAATAATCACCTGACGGGAATCTTTTTCTAATAATTTTTCAAGCGTAATATCTTTAATACCGCCCGGATAATTAGTATGCCAGTAATATTTTTTGTCTTTTAATTTTCGTCCCGTTACTTTTACCTTATCTGCATTGGTAACGATAATAAAATCTCCGTTATCTGATGCAGGGTGAAACCCGGGTTTGTGCTTTCCGCGTAAATAAACAGCAACTTTTTCTGCTAAACGTCCTAAAACTTTATCCGTTGCGTCTATTATATACCATTTTTTTTCAACTTGGTCAGGTTTTAAATAAATTGTTTTCACTTTATCATCCAATTTAATAGTATTTATTTTTATTGAATATAGATTTTAATAAATCATTAATTCACAGTCAATTAAATAAAATGAATTTATATATATTTGTCAAATTTATTTTAAAAACCGTGTTCTTTTAAAAAATCTATGCTTATTCCCTGATTTGAATTAGAACCCTTTGAGATAAGCCCTTCAATGTATTTGGAAATTATATCCGTTTCTACGTTAATTTTACTCCCGGGTTTTAGGGTATTCAAATTCGTTTCTTCATAAGTAATTGGAATTATTGCGCATTCAAAATAACTACCGTTTGCCTTAAAAACAGTAAGGCTTATGCCGTTTATTGCAATGCTGGCTTTATTTACAACATATTTCATCAAATCTTGGGTATCCATTTTAAAAGTAAAATGATATGAGCCGTGGGCTTTTTCAACCTGTGTAACGGTTGCAGTTCCGTCAACGTGGCCCTGAACAATGTGACCGTCAAGGCGCGATGTTACTTTAAGAGCGCGTTCCAGATTTATCTTATCACCTTTTTTAAATCCGGATAACGTTGTAACGGATAGAGTTTCGTTAGAAGTAAAAAATGAAAACGTGGTTCCGGTTAAATTAGTAACGCTCTGGCAAGCACCGTTAATTGAAACACTGTCTCCTAATTTAAGTTCGGAACAAAAAGGTGCGGTAACAGTAAACTCTCTATGCCCGCCGGAATCCTTGATTTCAGTTATTTCGCCTATGGCTTCAATAATACCTGTAAACATAATTATAAATTAAACTTTTCCTTTAGTTTGGAGATTACATAGGGATGAACTTTGTCTGAAACATCTCCTCCTAGTCTTGCTACTTCTTTAATCATTGCAGATGAAATGAAAGAAAAATTCTCGCTTGCCATTAATATTACCGTATCAATCTCTTTATTTAAGCTTCTATTCATTAAATGTATTGCAAGTTCATATTCATAATCCGATACGGCTCTTAAGCCTCTTACAATAACTTTTGCCTTAGTGCTTTCAACATAGCTCATTAAAAGACCGTCAAAACTTTGAATTTCAATATTATTATTGATATTTAAATCTTTAAGCACGGTGTTCACCATATCAATTCTTTCATAAACGGAAAACAAGGGTTTTTTCGCATAATTACATCCGATACCCACAATGAGTTTATCAAAAATATCACTACTTCTTTTAATAATATCAATGTGCCCGTTAGTTAAAGGGTCAAAACTTCCGGGATATACCGCTATCTTCATTTCTGAATCCTTTTTTCTTTGTTATTTTTTTCAATAGGAGTAAAATAATCGAAAAGTTCTTCAATTGAAAAGCCTGAAAATCCACGAATTTTAACTTTAGGATTGTTGATGCATTTATGGCAATAATCATATTTCTTCTTAACCAAATTAGACCAGTACTTGCATTGAGCACAAGTTTTAGTAATAAGGTCTTCAGAAGTCATGTTGCCTTCTTCATAGTCCAATCTGTCATTTAATGACATCTATACTCCCTGTAGTAAAAATCCCAGCATTGTATAAAATTATTATTTAACAAGCATCGGTATATTACTAGAATAAATTTAAGAAAAGCAGATGTCAAATTTTTTTTTATTGCTAAAACTCAAATTTGCCAAAATGCTTTGATACAAACGAGTTAAAAAACAAAAAAAATCTTAAAATTTTTGTAATATCAAACCCGTTATTTCCATAAAAAAGCAACTGCCCTTTTACCCAAAATATAATCGTCAAATATTTTTTCTCCCGCAGTTTCTGAAATACCGGAACAAACAAGAAGAGGTAATAAATGTTCTTCTCTGGGATGACAATAGCGGGCATTTGGAGCGTTCCCCCAATTAGAAAGCCTGTTTTCCCTATCCTGTTTTGACATATCGGAACAGCACGTTTCAATTAACCAATCCTGAAACGCATCATTTTTAGAGTCGGAAGGCTTTCCTCCTTCCCAGATAAACTTACCCATGTTATGAAAAGAAAAACCCGAACCGATTATTAATACGTTTTCATTAAGTAAATCTTTTAAAGCATTGCCCAGCTTTAAGTGTTTAGCAGCATCGAGGCCTTTTATAAGTGAAAGTTGTATAGAAGGAATATCAGCATCCGGATACATCATCATTAAGGGAATGAAAAGTCCGTGATCAAACCCTCTTTCCGTATCAATAGCAGCAGTAAAAGACCGGTTTTCAAGTATGTTAGAAACTTTTTTTGCCAAAGAAGGGT
The DNA here is from genome assembly GCA_937960625.1 of uncultured Spirochaetia bacterium. Lineage (GTDB taxonomy): Bacteria > Spirochaetota > CALGPD01 > CALGPD01 > CALGPD01 > CALGPD01. The sequence goes on from CALGPD010000294.1 coordinate 3,239, forward strand.
TTCCGGGAGTAGGATAATTAACTTTATACGCTTCTGCTGGAAAACCGTAGTAGTCATATAACATTGTGGGGTTGCCGCCGCCTAATAATGTTGGATTTTCTTCTTCCCAATGCGCGCTGATTACTATAATTGCATCGGGTTTATTAATCATTGAAGGCAATTTTTTCATAAAATCCAACATCGCCAGATGTGATTTATCTCCTAGTATAGGCAGAGGCCCTCCGCCATGCGAAAAATATACAATTTTTGCTTTATTCATAATAATTCATCCTCATTTGTATTGCCTCTAAAAGAATAAACCCCTACAAAGAGTAATCGTACAAAAACAACTAACCTATAAATATTATACACTTTTCTAATGTTTTCTTAAAGTATGTTTGTAAAAATAAATTACTTTATGTGACAATATTTTCACATGATACCCGTACAATGCTAAAACAGTTATAACGTTTAAAGCCTGCATTTGAAAAGCAGTTAAAAACGTTCCGGCAAGAAAAACTTTAATAAATAAAAACAACGAAAAGTACACCACACCCATATTAGGGAAAATTATTATAAATGACATAATGAACGAAATAAAACCGATTTCTTTATTGGGGTTAATTATCAGCAGAGTTAGAAGGAAAAAATATATTGAATCAAATATATAAACTTCCTTAACAATGAGATAAATTACTATTGAAATAATCAGAGAGTAATAAAACAACATTACTATCTGTGTTGAAGGAATAATTAACTTTAGCATACTGAGTAGGGAAACAAAACCCCGTTCTATTTCCTGAAACGTTGTCATATAAGAAAACAACAGTTTATAATATCCGGCAAAGAGAATTAAACTTGCGCTTAAAACTACTGTTAATACAAGCCACCATTTAATTTTCTTATAAAAGAACGCGAAAAAAGGAAATACACCAAAATTAAAAAAGAAACTGAATGCAAGAGCAATAGAAGATAAAAAGCGTTTTTTATAAATAGCCAGATATAAAGAAAGAAAAAACAAAAAAAGAAAAACCACAATCAAATTCGGACGGTAATAAAACTCATATATAATTGGGATATTCCAAAAATAGTGTATAAAAAAGTGTTTTCTATCCTCATATATTTTAATCAGTACTCTTAGCAAAGAAAATTCAAACAGAAAAATAACTGCACGGATTAAGAACTGCTTATTTATATTTCCTGACATAAAAACGGAAATATCTTTAAAAACCTGATATTCCTTATGATAGTTGCCTGAAAATATCGAAGATGAGTTGGAAACGTTAATAAGAAGCGAACTAATACATATGGTAAACCTAAAAGTAAAACCAAAAACCAAAACAAGAACAAACATTTCATAACTGTGTTTTTTTACGGTTTTGGCAGCAATTAGATAAAAAATGAAACTGGCAACGAAAAAATCCAAAATTATGTTTTTATTACTAAACGCAAGGATTAAAACTAAAAAAGTCTGAATAATTATTCCGCAAAACAACACTAAATTGTGTTCTTCAAATAGGACTCCGAATTTCTTTTTTGCATTAATTAGAAATCTATCAGGATTTAATTTGTCTATAAGCTTCATATAAAATTACAGCCACTGAGTTTGAAAGATTTAAACTACGAACATTTCCCGGCATAGGAATAGTAATACATTTATTAAAGTTCTGCCGGATAATTTCTTCAGGCAAGCCTGCAGTTTCGCTTCCAAAAACAAAGTAATCTCCCTCTTTATAATTAATATCGTAATAATTAATTTCTCCCTTAGTACTGGCAAAGAATAAATTACTGCCCCGACTAAATTTTTCAAAACTATTATAATCGTTGTGAATAGTAAGCTTAACGTTTTCCCAATAATCAAGGCCCGCCCGCTTTATATATTTATCATCAATCTTAAAACCGAGAGGTTTCACAAGGTGAAGACCGGCATCAAGGCCAACGCATATTCTTCCTATATTTCCCGTATTATACGGTATGTCCGGATAAACTAAAACTACATTAAACACAAAAAGCAATATATAATTTTAAACCATCATTGTCAAGGCTGCAAATTTTAAAACAAAATAGTTTATCTAAAATAAGCCGTGTTTATTTTAAAATAAGCAATCAGACGCATAGGACGGACACCGCAAAAATACATTAATACTTCAAAATATTAAAAATAATTGACAGCGCATAAGTTAATCTCTAATATGTTTATTCATGAATTATAAAAAAGAATTTAAAAAAATAAACAAATATATAAAGAACTGTAAATGCCCGGTTCTAGTTCCCCATGTCGACCCTGACCCGGATGCACTCTGCGCGTGCGACGCAATTGCGGAATATTTAAAAACTTTAGGCGTTAAAAGTTATATCGGTTTACAAGCTCCGCTTTTTTCCAAGTACAATTTCATATTTGAAGACAATCTCGGTTTTATCGTTCTACCCGGAGATTTTGACAAAGTAAAAAATGAAATTGACCTTGTAATCGCGGTTGATATTGGTGTAAGTTCACGGGGCGGATGCTGGGTCAAAGATTTACCCGAAGTAAATAAAGTCAACATCGATCATCACATTGACAACGACAATTTCGGCAATGTAAACGTTGTTGATGCAGAATATTCATCAACGTGCGAAATGGTTTATGATTTTTTCCGTTCTAATAAAATTAACATTTCAATGAAAATGACTAAAGATATTTACACTGGAATTGTATACGATACGGGAAGTTTCCGGTATTCGTCAACATCCAGGCAGACGTTAAACTTTGTTGGTGAAATGGTGGGTAAATACGATTTTGATAAAAACGATATTTATGAAAAACTGTTTGAAAATAAAAAGGTAGAATCATTGTGCCTGCAATCAAGGGTTTTTGAATCACTTGAAATTCATCATGACGGAAAAATTGCGGTAACATGGCTTAATAAAAACGGATATTCAAAATGCAAAGCTGATGAAAGCGATGCAATTGAACTTGTAAGAATTGGCAGTTCCATTCAAGGGGTAGATTTTTCAATTTTCATTCACGAAAAAAAAGATAAAATCAAAGTCAGTTTAAGAAGTAAAAGCGATTTTAACGTAAATAAGCTTGCGCGGGAATACGGCGGAGGTGGACACGTTAAAGCAAGCGGTTTCTCAATGCAGGGCAAAGTTCTTGACGTAAAAAAACAAATAATTCCCCTTCTTATTGAAAAATACATTGAGTTTGAAAAAAATATTTAACTTTCTATTCAATTTTTATGTTTCCGGACCTACTAATGTGTTAAGTTTTATTAATAAGTGAGGAATGGTATGAAGAAAATTAAATCCATTGTTTTATTCGTTTTAATATTATTTTTAATTTCTAGACCTAATATTTCAAACAGCATTGATACAGAAACGCTTTTTAATAAAATAAAGCAAAAAAACAGCCGTTATTTACCGAACAGTTTTACTGCAAGAGTCTTGGGGCATTCAATAAACACAAGTTTAAAAAAAATTCCCAGAAAAAGTTATAGAGGCAGGCCGTATGTAAAATTTTTATTCCATAAAAAATATGGCGAGCGCATTATAGTAAAAAACGTTGAAGAAATATATAAAGACAGGTTTGCCATCTACCTTAACATGTACAACGATTTTAAAATATTCTTGAAAAAGGATAAAAGTTACGTGGGTTTTATTAATAAGCATGAATGGAAAGTAATTTCAACGAATTATCACAGCTATATTATCCGGATGAGAAAAAAAATCACACGTCGAAGCAATTTTTTTAAGATATTTATTAATAAACGCACACTTCAAATAACCCAGGTGATAAATTATAAAAATAGCAGGCAAACCGGAAGATACATTATTTCTTATGCTTATAAATCAGGATACAGGGTGATTTCCAGATTAAGTTTTCTAGGCATGATAAATAAAAAATATCATAGAATAACGTTTTATTTCAGGAACATTAAAATTAACCCGTCTTTATCCGAAGAAGATTTCCTTAATTAATATTAAAAAATGTAAAACTAAATTGTAAAGTAGAATATGCCGATAATAATAACGTAAAAATGTATTTAAAGTGTTTTAATCATCTAAGTTTGCTAGAAGAGTTATATTTTAGAGGCTTAAAACAATTTATATAACTTAAAAAGAATTTAAGTATATGAAAAATTTGAAAAATGTTTAAAAAAAATTTATAATAAATTCGGATAATTGACAAGGTTAAGAAACATGGCTGGAAAAATATCAACAGAAAACAAACTAAAGTATCAGGAACAGAATAAACAATTAAAAGAACAAATAGCTGAGCATAGAGAAAAAATAAAAGCTTATAAGGCTAAAGAAAAAGAATCAGAAAAATTTGCAAATTATTATTATATTGCGAGCGCTAATGAATACTTAAACGTAGTTAATGATTTTATCAACTTAAATACTCTAAGCATGAACTTGATGAAATCAAAAAATGAAGGGTATTTAAACGATGCGAGAAAAAATTATTTCAACGCGTTAATTGAGCTTGAAAAAGTTTTCAGTTCTTATATTGATACAGAATTAAAAGAAAACGAAGAAATATTAAATACCATTAAAGAGTTCAATCCTGAAAGAAAACTTAAATTGATTCAAAAACTGGGCTATGCTCTTGAAATGCTTGAACAAAGTTACGGGGCAAATACAAAATGGAAGTGGAGTTTTGTTGATATGGAATGCCGTTATATTACGGTATTGAAAAATATGATTGACTGGAAAAAAGTCGGCTCTAACAATGACCCGAGAATGCCCTTTTATGAAGAGCAGGAAGTTTTATCAAGGATGGCAAAAGAGCGTATGTTAAACGCTGCCGAGCGTGCAAGAGAAAAATATGAACTTTCCACACATGAAATTGAAGATATGAGAAAGGCAACGGGATATTTACATTCTCTGCGTAGAATCTTTGCTGTTTTCGGTGAAAGCGACCAGGCTGAAGAAATGAAAAAGAAAGCTAAAGCATGGACTAAGAAGATTGAAGCTGACTTAAAAGCAAAAGACAGAAAAATGCGCGCGGATGAAGTTTCAAATAAGAAAAAAAAGAAAAAGAAATCAAGTCTATTCGGATAAATTATTTCCTATCCTACTATCTTTATACACTAAAAAAATTATTTTTAGTATTATTTAAGTAATCTACCTTATCTTATAATTAATTATTAAGGGTGTAAAATGAAAATCATTTTAAGAATACTATTATTTCTCGTTATGCTAGCCGCAACGATTTTCGGTGCAAGGTTTATTATTAAAAAACTCGGCCCTGGAAACTGGAAAGAACGGATTAACAGTCAAAAACTCTCATATGAAAAACGGGTTAAATCTTTAGAAAAAAATATTGAAAGAATACTTAAACTTCACAGAAAACACATTGCAAGTATGGATTCGCTTAGAAAATCTTATAAATACCTTGCTAAGTTAAGCGCGGAAAGAATTAAAAATTTACGCGTTATGGCTTCCACACAAAATAAAATTGCTAACGAATATTTAAAAGCAAAGTATGTTAAACAAGCGCTTAAATACTATAACCTTGCTTTACAAATTTATGAATACGATGCTGAGGCTTTGGTTAATAAAGGAATTTGTTATTATAACCTCGGTTTATACCAAAACGACCCTATTGAACAATATAAAGAGTTCAGAACTGCAGAACAGTTCTATAAAAAAGCTTTGGCAATTACAACGAGAAAGTTAAGTACAACGGATAAGCAATGGCAAAAAAACGCGTTGTTATATCTTTCATTACTATATAGAACAATAAAAGAAAAAAATATTGATATCGCGGCTGCAAAATATAAACAGCCTGAGGGAAACAGAGATTTTCTTAATCTTGCAATCGAATATGCACGGCAGCTTTACAAAATAGATTCCGAACACATCAGAGTATTATTTCAACTCGGTGCTTTATATTACATGAAAAATGAACCTGCAAAAGCTAAGAATTATTACATGATAATTATTTCATCTTCTCGGTCCAAAATTGCCCAGAAAAACAAAGCGAAAAAATTTGTAAACAGAATTGACACTGAACTAAGAAATCCGGGGTTAAGCAGATGAACAAATACCTTGTCGCGCTAAATTTAATACCTAATATTGGTTTTAAACGGTCTAAACAGTTATTAGACCATTTTGGCGGCAAGTATGAAAATATTTTCAAGGTACCGGCAAAAACAATTTCAGATATTCTTGGAATGAGAAAAACTCCGGACTATAATCCCCATGAAATACTTGAAAAAACCGAAGAAGAAATTGAAAAAGCCAATGAAGCCGGAATTAAAATTATTACTATTGAAGACAACGAATATCCTGATATATTAAAACAAACTCACAGCCCGCCAATTGTATTATACACAAAGGGAGATATTAGTTGTCTTGAAAGGCCATGTGTTTCTATAGTTGGAACTAGAAACCCTACAGACCTTGGAATAAAAAACGCGAAAGAACTCGCTGCTGAACTTTCAAAATATAATATAACAATAGTCAGCGGGTTTGCGATGGGAATAGATACCGCTGCACATGAAAGCACTGTAGACAATGGCGGATTAACTTGCGCGGTTTTAGGCTGCGGATTGGATATTGATTATCCTGTAAGAAATAAACAGTTAAGGGAAGGCGTTGTAAATAACGGCTGCCTTATTAGTGAATTCGCGCTTGGGGTTGAGCCGCGGAAACAAAATTTCCCAAGGCGCAATAGAATAATAGCAGGCCTGTCACGGGCATGTGTAATGGTTGAAGGCGCTGTTGATTCAGGGGCATTGATTACTGCAAATCTGGCATTTGAAATGAACCGTAATGTATTCGCATTCCCCGGCCACATTGAAAACGATAAATACGGCGGTACAAACAAACTTATAAAGAAAAACGTTGCGTCTTTAATTACCTGCCATAATGATTTGTTAGATGAATTAGGCGGAATTCTTAACCTTGAGCTGCGTAAAAGGAATATAAAGGAAAAATTACAAGAAAATCTAAAAAATCTCTCTGATATTGAAAAAAAAATACTCAAATGTCTTGACTATTTCGATGCAAAACATATTGATTTTATAACAGAAGAAACAAAGCTTGCCGTAAATGTAGTTGGACAGGTATTATTATCTTTAGAATTAAAAGGGCATGTAATGCAAAAGCCGGGAAAAATGTTTGTAAGGAGTTGAAATAGTGGCTGAAAAAAAATCATTAGTAATTGTTGAGTCACCTGCAAAGGCAAAAACCATAAATAAATATTTAGGTAAAAACTATCACGTTGAAGCTTCAATGGGGCATATTATAGATTTGCCCAAATCCAGAATAGCAGTTGATACGGAAAACGGATTTGAGCCTGATTATATAACAATCAGAGGTAAAGGCAAAATTCTGGAAAACTTAAGGAGACACGCTAAAAAAAGTAAGGAAGTATTACTCGCCAGCGATGAAGACCGTGAAGGAGAAGCAATAGCATTCCATATTAAGA
>CALGPD010000295.1 GCA_937960625.1 uncultured Spirochaetia bacterium
GTATAAATCCGGTTAAAAGCACCCGCTCCCGCGTCAAACAAAATATTTCTATACTATCTATTATAAATACTATGAGGTAATATAATCGGTGTTTATATTTTTACTTTTTTTTCTATTTCAGGGAACAGTTCTAGATTAATTCTAGTTTCACCTTTTTTAATCATGGTATGGATTTTTCTTACAATTTTAATTTTTTTATACCGTGTAAGCCGGTTAAAGTTTGAAACGTTTTCATCAAACATAAAAAATTTTGCGTCGTGAAAATCGTCTTTTTCACCTTTGAGGAAATTATCAAATTCGGTCAGTAATATTTTATTTTCTTTTAATCTATCAAATACAAAAATACGTATTATTATTATTGTGCTAAAAGTTACTGCTACTATTCCAACTACAAAAGCCGCTGTTATCATTTAAATAACCTCTTCATGATTTAAAATATAATAAAAAAAACTGTGGTAACAAGAACGAGTTAGATAAAGCTATCTTTTATTTCAATTATTTATATTAAATTTTTTTTCCGTAAAAATTATTCCTCTTTTTCCTGTTTTTTCTCTTGCCGTTTTTTTAGATATGTAACAGCGCTTTTTATAAGTGGAATTAAACCTGATTTAGTAATTTTTACTTCATTTTTAATGTTCTCACTAATATTAAAAATAGAGTTTTTTATTGTTCGTAGATTTTCAACAATTCCGCCGGCTTCTTCTTTTATATTATGAGATATTTCTCTAACTGAATCCGAAACTTCAGCAACAACTTTTGCCGGTTTTTTTAAAAGTTTATTCAGTTTTTTTACTAAAGATACACCAAGAATACCCAGTATAATAAAAACCAAAGATGATAGTACCATAAAAAAAGCAATTATTATTACACAAATTTCAATTATTGTCATAACTTAACTCTTTTCAACTTTATTCATATTATTACTCATTGCTTTTTCGAGGTGCTTTTTTCCTTCTTCAATAATTACATCTGCGTTTTTTTTAATAATTTCCGAAGCTTCATAAATAAAACTTCCGATTTGCTTTTTAATTTTTTCCCCTTTTTCTGATGTAAGTAAAATAGCAACTGCAGCGCCGGTGACAGCTCCGGCTATAAATCCGAAAATACCTTGTCTCATAAAAATTACCTCTTTATAAAATCACCATAATTTATACATTATAACAACTTTATGCATGCGTCAAGAAGTTAACCTTTAAAAAGATATTTTTCGTTTTTATTTGATTTTTTACGGGCAAATTTCTAACTTTCTAAAATAATATATTTATAAGGACAATTATGAAAAAAATAACAATTATATTAATAATATTTTCATTTGCAATATTTAATGCATGTAAGAAGAAATATACTTTTTTAAACGCAAAAGTTTTAAATAAAATTCCTTTGAAGAATACATATAAAGCAATAGGTAATTTTTATTCTTCAGGAACAGGGAGAAAATATACATTTGCTCCAAATGCTATTAAGTCCTGTTTTGATTTTAATAATAACAAGTTATTCGTTGCGGATGGCCACTCAAATAGAATTTTAAAATTTGAAAATAATAAGCTTTCACTAATTATTTACACTAAAGAGAAACAAAATAAAAGTTTTTACAAAACACCGGAGAGTGCCCCGGAAACTAAACTTAAATCTCAACCTGTAATATCACAATATGAAATTATTTCTCCCGGGGTGATAATCTCAGATTCAGCTGGAAACATTTACGTTGAAACAGACAAAAAATCAGCAAAAAACGAATTGCCCTTTCATTATATTTTAAAGTTTGATAATGACGGTAAATTTTTATATAAAATTGGCCATGATGGAAGAGACGGACTTATTTTTCCGGAAAACGAACTAATTACATCTTTGTATACAGATAGAGCAAATAATTTATACGTTATTTCCAAATACAAACCTGAAATAGAAAATAAATATAAGCCATATGGAATTGTTATAAAGGTTTATAATAAGAATGGAAAGTTTTTATTTAAAATAAGAAGCCATATGCTTTTGAATAATATTGAAAAAGAAAAAGATGAGGTTATAATTTTAGAAAATCTTGTTCCTGCTCCTGTTTTTAATTCCTTTTTATTTAGTGTAGCATTTTATAAAAAAAATACAAAAGATACAAACTTACCGCCTAAACTAGATAGAAAAGAATTATATAAAATTGACTATGTTTCTAATAAAATTGAAAAGGTTATGGAGTTTCCTGAAAAAGAGTTGTCATTGCTCGCGGCAACGAATACGGGTAAGATATATTTAAACACTGCAAAAGGAAAAAATCTCGATATAATTATTTTAAACTCAAATGGAAAAGTATTAAAAAGAAATAGAGTAAAGTTTTTTAGCGGCCAAGCTGAATTTTTAACTTATAGTATTACGCCGGCAGGGAAAATTATAGGAGTATTTTTTGACGGTTTAAACCTTAATTTCATCGGGTGGTTATAAAGAATAATGATGAAATTGCCTACCGGTAAGCAAATGGCCGGTATTGATAATAAAACTATTCAGGAATTCGGTTTTCCATCAATTTTATTAATGGAAAACGCGGGCATTGGAATAACCAATTCTATCCTGCATGACTTTCCAGAAATCAGTCATAATCCTGTTGTTATTTTTATAGGGCCGGGCAATAATGGAGGAGATGCTTTTGTTATTGCCAGACAATTATATAACAAAGGAATTCCAAATCTTTGTGTTTTCATTGGTGATGAAAAAAAATTAATGGGTGACGCTAAAATAAATCATGACTTACACGTTTCATTAAACCTTGATGAAAAAAACTCACACTTGTTATATATAAACTCAACCGGCAAATGGGAAGAATATAAATACCTTTTGCTTTCTGCCGAGTTTTTGATAGACGGTTTGTTTGGGACCGGCATTAACGGCCAGGTAAGAGGCATTTATAAAGAAGTTATATCATCAATAAACAACGAGTTTTCAGGAAAAGTATTAAGCATAGACGTACCTTCGGGATTAATATGTGATGATGTTCCTCAACACGATGTTATTTTAAACGCTTATAAAACTTACACAATAGGCTTACCCAAACTCGGTATGCTGGATTATCCGGGAAAAGCTTTTTGTGGTAAAATCGAAACTATAAGAATAGGCTTTCCTGTTGAATTGCTAACCTCAGATGAAATTAAAACCTGCGTTATTGACGAACAAACTATTTGCAATATCAAACCAACACGTAATCCTAATTCAAATAAAGGAAATTACGGGCATACTCTTGTAATTGCGGGCAGCGGAAAATATCCCGGAGCAGCTCATTTAACTTCACTTGCTGCAAATAAAGCAGGTGCAGGTTTGGTTACTTTGGCTTCGATGTTCACTGTATGCAATTCACTTGTTAACAAACAAAGTGAAATTATAATAAAATCTTTTAGTGATGTTTTAAATGAAGATGATATTACAGGAATTGGGAAAGAATTATTAGATCCGGATAATTCCCTTGATAAAGAACAGATTATGGACGTTTTAAGTAATTCTAATTTGGAATTTAGTTCGGATGAAGAATATATTAGCGAAGATAATTTTAATGATATAAAAGATGAACTTGATAAGTATAATTCCGCTGTTATAGGGCCTGGAATTGGCACTTCAAAAAGCACAGCCGGTTTTGTTAAAAAGTTCATTTCCTGTTTTGATAAACCCGTTGTTGTTGATGCTGATGCCCTAAATATAATTTCCCATGATTTAAGTATTTTTAAAACAGTTAAAGCCCCTTCGCGATTTATATTTACTCCTCATATAGGAGAATTTTCAAGGTTGTGTGGTAAAAACATTGAACAAATTAAAAAATCAAAAGTTAATATTGCATTAAACTTTGCAAAAGAATATGGTGTTATTTTAGTTTTAAAAGACAGTGTATCAACAATAACTGATGGAGAATATATATATTTTAATCCAACGGGAAACTGCGGGCTTGCAAGAGGCGGATCAGGTGATGTATTAGCCGGAATAATCGGTGCGATGTTATCAAGAGGGCTTTCGCCTATTAACGCTGCTCTTTTTTCTGTTTATTTACACGGTTTAGTTTCTGACTTAATTGCAAAAGAAAAGGGCTTAGAAGGTGTATTTCCAACGGAAATAATTAATAATTTTTATAAAGGATTTTTACAAATTGAAGTTTGATAAAGAAAAAGAAGTGTCGGGCGAAAACCGTCCGGTTAAATTTCATTATAGTAGAGAAGAACGTTTAAATAACTCCCGTTTAGTTTCTCCAAGAACTAAATCTCAAGCATTTGGGCTTTTTAAATCAAGTGCGGGCAAAATCGGGTTATTAGCTTTCACTTTTCTCATTATTGCTATGGTCTGGTATTTTAACCGTATGAATAGAAAATCAGACAGGCCTGAAGGCAGTTTTAAAACTGTTGACAATGTTCAATACCGGGTTTATGCCTATAAACAAAAAACAGGTAACCGGATTAATGCTTATTTTTATATTAAAAATAAGAGCACGGAAAATAAAATTTTACGGTTTTATAAGTTATATATTAAAATTACAGATAATGATGATAAAACAGTTAAACAAGCTGAATTTTTAAAAAATGTTAAAATTCTTTTATCGCCAAATGCTTTGGAACAATTTCAGATAAAATATTCAGGTATTAAACTTAACTCTGAGTATACTATTTATGCTGCAGCAATTGATGAACAAAGGCAGCGTGTGATAGTAAAAATGAGGGTTAAGACATAATTTACGGATTTTATAAATTTTTATTAATTGCTAAAATTATTGAAAACGGTTTAAAATATAAATGTTGGATTTATATTCATATGATAATATTTAAGGAAGAATGATGTCAATTTTATCAATAGGATTAATTACTGCAGGAATGCTGCTTGTAAACTACGTTTTGATGGGTTTGCCTGTAATTTTGGTATATGGTCCCGGTTCAATATTTATAAAAATCATAATAGGCAGGGAAAAATATGATAAAATGCATGATGAAGTCTGGCCCTGTTTGTTAACAACGGGTATGATTTGGCCGCTTTTTTTCCCGTTATGGTATTACCTTGCATATAAAGTTATTGACATTTCTTTGAAGAAAGTCTGGGTTTTAGTTTTAGGTTTTGCTATTACCGGTATGCTTATTTCAATCCTTATTTTTTTGTTTATGTCTAGAAATTATTCCGCGAAAAAAAAGATTTAAAGTGATTTTAATATCAGCCCTTCAAAAAGCTGCAATTATTCTGAAATATTCGGGAATTAGATATTATTGATATTGAAAAGCATTGGAATGTTTTGCTTACCTAAAAAGAAATACCGGTTCAAGCTGATTGTTTATTCCATATTGAACCGGATATATTTGAACTGAAATTATATTTTCTTTATTTAAAAGTAATGCTAATGAGTTTAATTCCAGCACCGCCTGAGGCATTGAAATATGCAGCAAGCTGTAAAGCACGCTTTTGTGTCATTTTTCCTGCTATCCATGTTTCTCCGTCAGGAATGTGTTCGGAAATTGTAGGAGCTGCCAATACCCACCCGTTTACCAAAACAGCTAGGCGTTCCTGAATATACCTTTTGGTAAACCGGGAAAAGTAATATGCTCCGCTGTTAGTAAACTTAATGTGAATCCATGGTTTTCCTTTAACCTGTTCGACTTCAGCGCTAAGAATATGCCCACCATGGATTAAAACTCTATTATTAATTGACATATAAAGTTTTTGGCCTTTCTTCATTATTGGATACAATCCTTGATTGGATTTAAGTTTTACCTGGCTTTTATATGTTCCTTTTATTACTTTACCGAAATGGCTACCACCTGTTACTGTAATACCGGGAGGCAAAGTTGCCATTAAATCGGAATCAACGAGTTGTAATGTAATTTTTATTTTCTGTTCAAGCAGGTTTTTAAAATAATTTTTAACACCGTTCTTTTTGCTTCTAAATGCGTTTTTTAAAGATTTTGGAATGGCTTTCACAGAAATTGTAACATAAAAATAATTATCTTTAATATTGATATTAGCTTTCATTCCGGACCCTGAAATTCTGCGCATAATGAATTTTTTTATTTCTCCGCTGCTTCTTGTTTCTTTGGAAGTTTTTCTTAACACAATATATATAGTTTTTCCATCACTTTTAGGAAAGTGTGTTTTATTGATTTTAGAGCCGTTGTCATCAGGTTTTTGAACATCTTTTTTACATTGTGATAGTAAAAGACCTGTTAAAAATATTGTTATCATAGAAATTGTTTTCATACATATACACCTTTGCTAGTATTATATAGTTTTAAATAAAAAAAATTTGCAACTATCTTATATTAAAGTCGTAAAAAATTAAATTGTACTAAAAATATTTTTTCCTTGATTAAAATTTCTTGACAAAAATAATAAAAAAATTTAAAATAGTGCATTCAATGTGTTAGTTAATATTGATATTAAGATTTTTGGAGGTTTTCTTATGAAGAAAAAAAGCATAGTATTAATACTTGCTTTAGTATTAATTATTGCTACCGGAGTAACAGCTTTTTCTGCTCAAGGCGTTAGCCATGGCCGAAGAATGATCACTATTGGTTGGTTTGGTCCTATGTCTGGCCCTTTCCAAATGATTGGTGAAGGTATGGTAGACGGTATGAGAGCTAAAATTGACCAGATCAATGGAAGAGGCGGCATCGGCGGTTATAGACTAAGACTTATTGCATTAGACAATAACATGAACCCTGTACAAACAAAGGGTATTGTAAAAAAACTTGTTAAGCAATTAAGAGTTTTTGCTATTGTTGGTGCTTTGGGTTCAGTTGGTATCAACGCGGTAATTAATGACTTAAAAAGCTATGGTATACCTGTTGTATATCTAGGCGGTGGTGAGCCACACTGGTCAGTTCCACCAAAAAGAAATATTTTCCCAATTCAGCCTGATTATATTACTGAAGGTCGATTATTGGTAAAATTTGCTGTACAAAACTTAAGAGCAAGAAGAATTGCTTTTGTTTATGCAAATAACAGTACTGGCCGTACAGCTTTAAGAGGCGCACTTATTGGTATGAGAAGATACGGAAGACGCGTTGGCGCTAAATTCGTTCTTAAATCAATTCGCTTAGGATTAAGTGTTATGAAAACACGTATCAAAAAAGCGAATCCTGATGCAACTATTATTTTCCAATTCTTAAGTGGTGCCGCAGGGCTTGTTTCCGGATGTAAAAGAGCCGGTATTAGAACTAATTGGATTACAACTTACGTTAACTCTGACTCAGTTCTTTACAAAATTGCAGGTAGAAAATGGTTAGGCGTTTATGTAGCTGCTTGGGCTAAAGCAACACAACGTGTTGTAACTAACTATATTAGATATTTTGTTAAAACAAAATACTACCGCAAAGCTAGAAGAAAAAGATGGGATGCACCTTCCGGTTATCATACAGCTGGATGGATTGCAGTTGAGATTTTTATCGGCGGACTTCGAATTTTCCAAAGAAAATACAGAAGTATGAGAAGACTCACATGGGATAACTATATCAGGTCAATGGAAAACATGAGAAACTTTAACAATACGATTGCTAAAGATATTACCTATTATCCAATGAGTAAGGCAAGAAGAGGAACCAGATATTATTATTTAGCTCGTTCAGGTCAAAGAACATTATACTTTACACAAGCTGCAAAGATTCGTGGAAGATTTTATCTTAAACCTGTAACAAGATGGATGCGATAATTATCATTAAATCTTAGATACAGCCCTGCCGAAAACGGCAGGGTTTTTTATTATAAGTTTGCGTTTTTATTTTTTTCTTTGACAATGATTAAAAAATTTTCTAAAATATTTTTACTTAACTTAGATATATAACTGGAGTAATAAATGGAAAAAGAATTTGATTCTTATTTCAAGAATAAAATTAAAATTATAGATGATTTTTTAAATAAAAATCTTCCCCTGGAAACTGAAAAGCCTGAGAACCTTCATAAAGCAATGAGATATAGCATCTTTGCGGGAGGAAAAAGAGTGAGGCCTTTTCTCGCATTAATGGTTAATGATATGTTCGGTGGAAATGAGAAAGATATATTATATTATGCAAGCGCTGTTGAGTGCATTCATACATATTCCTTAATACACGATGATTTGCCAGCACTGGATAATGACGACCTGAGAAGAGGAAAGCCTACAAACCACATAAAGTTCGGTGAAGACATTGCAATCATGGCAGGGGATGCGTTGTTGACTTTTGCATTTGAACTTATGAGTCTAAAAGAACATGATTGGGGAATAAAAATTATTAATGAAGTTGCAACAGCAGCAGGCGCAAGAAACGGTATGGTTGGAGGGCAGGTTGCCGACCTTGAAGGTGAGAAAAAGAAACCTAACCTTGAAGAACTTGAATTCATTCATAAGGGAAAAACAATGCGGCTGATAGAGGCATCGTGTATGATCGGCGCTTTTTTTAACAGAGCTAATGAAATGGATCAAAAAAGGGTAAGAAAATATGCTCAGAATTTAGGGCTTGTTTTTCAAATAATTGATGATATTCTTGATATTACACAAGATAGTAAAACTCTTGGCAAAACCGCGGGTAAAGATTTAGAAGCGGATAAAATTACATACCCTGCTTTAATGGGAATAGATAACGCCAAGAAAAAAGCAAAAGAATTAATCGATGAAGCAAAAAGTGAAATATCAAAGATAAAAAACCACGTTCATTTAATTAGCTTTGCCGATTTTATGTATAGTAGACAAAGTTAAAATTTATTACGGAAGGTTATAATATGACTAAATTTTTAGATAAAGTAAATTGTCCTGCTGATGTTAAAGCATTGTCAATTCCTGAACTTGAGATGTTATGCTCAGAGATGAGACAACTCATTATTGATACTGTTATTCACAAAACGGGCGGACATTTAGCTTCAAATTTAGGAGTTGTGGAATTAACAGTCGCAATTCATTATGTTTTTGATATTCCTACTGATTCATTAATATTTGATGTTAGCCATCAATGTTACCCTCATAAAATATTAACCGGAAGAAAAGATAAAATGCATACAATAAGGCAGCTTAATGGTATTTCCGGTTTTACTAATAGACAGGAATCTAATTACGATGTTTTTACTGCCGGCCATGCAGGAACGTCTATCTCTACTGCAGTGGGTGTGGCAGAAGGAAATAAATTAACTAAAAAAAATGCAACGGTAGTTGCTGTTGTCGGGGATTCTTCAATCGGCGCCGGAATGTGTTTTGAAGCTTTAAACCATGCCGGCCATGTATGCCCGGAAAATCTTCTGGTAATATTAAATGACAATCAAATGTCAATTTCAAAACCTGTTGGAAGTTTATCAAAATATTTTGACAGATTAAGATATACATCAATCTATAAAGAAGTTAAAAAAGACGTTAAGTTTATTGCTTCAAAACTCCCGCTATTTGGCGACAGAGTTAGCCGGTTTTTACATTATGCAAAAAAATCTTTGAAAAATTTTACAATGGAAGCCGGTATTTTTGATGATTTAAATATTAGTTATCATGGCCCTGCTGACGGTCATAATTTAGGTGAGCTTATCCATCAGTTGGAAGAGATTAAAAAACTTCCCGGCCCAATTATTTTCCACGTTTTAACTGAAAAAGGCCGCGGTTATGAAAAAGCCGAGCAGGATCCATCATCTTATCACGGTGTCAGCCCTAAAAAGAAAGAATCTAAAAAAGCAGATAATTTTTTAACTGCTCCGGGCCAAAAAGAAGGTTTAAAAGCATTCACAGAACATTTTGGAAGCGCTATATTAAAAATTGCTGAAAACGATAAACGCGTTGTAGCTATAACAGCTGCTATGGATAGAGGTACAGGGCTTGATAAATTTAAAGAAAAATTTCCTTCAAGATTTTACGATGTAGGTATTTGTGAACAACATGCAATTGGATTAGCTGCCGGACTTGTTGCTGCAGGGTGTATTCCCGTTGTTGCTTTATATTCAACATTCCTGCAACGTGGTTATGATCAGGTTATGCATGATGTTTGTTTGCAGGAATTGCCCGTTGTATTTATTTTGGACCGTGCCGGTATTGTTGGAAATGACGGAGCAACGCATAACGGAGTTTTTGATATATCTTTTTTAAGAAGTTTGCCAAATATTATACTTATGGCGCCGAAAGACGGTTATGAATTAAATCAAATGCTTGAAATTGCTTATAAACAGAAAACCGCTACTGCAATTCGATTTCCACGTGGTGAAGCTCCTGAATTTGAAGAAGAGCATAATGAACCTGTTAAAATCGGTAAATCACAGGTAATGAAACATGGAAAACATGGATATATTCTCGCTTATGGCGCGGTTTGTGATATGGCATTGGAAGCAATTAGCATTTTAGCTGATAAAGGCTTTGATATTGGTCTTGTTAATATGCGTTTTGTTAAACCTATGGATGTAGACATATTAAAAGAACTTTCAGCTAAAAACGTTCCTATATTTACATATGAAAATCATCAAAAGATGGGCGGTTTTGGCAGCGCGGTTCTCGAACAATGCGCAGAACATGGCTTAACGTTTCCGTCTATAACTTTAATAGGCATCGAAGACGGGTTTGTTGAGCATGGAAGCCAGAAGCAGGTTTATGCACGTATAGGCATTGACGGGCCTGGGGTTGCCAAACGCATTGATGATAAGTTAAAAGATAAATAGAAATTAAGAACAGAATAGTTTCATCAGATTAAGAATATGGCAATTGTATTTTTTAATTAAAAACTCTTGTTTATTC
>CALGPD010000296.1 GCA_937960625.1 uncultured Spirochaetia bacterium
ATCTTATAAGCCAAAAATTCTTGATCTATCAGATATTGATTATGAAGCAATAGACATTCTAAAAAAAGAGACTCTTTTTGATAACCTAACGATATATTATCAAGATATGTTTCTCTCGTACACAATTGAAAAAAAATATGATCTTATAATCTGCATGTTTTCAATAATACAACAATATGTTACGGATATTAACGAACTAAGAAAAATTACTGAAAATGTAATATCGAATCTAAATCCTGGCGGTTGTTTGGTTTTTGAATATATAGACACAAAAATAAGTAAAAAGATCTATAGTAATTCAGAACCTTTTGCTTTATATGAGGAAGAAAGCACTTTAGTAACTATTTTAAGTACATATTATAACGATAAAACAAAAATAAATTACAGAGGGTATATTGAAAATAAAAGAATAAATTATGATGTTGAGTTGTATAATTTGAAAACAAAGGATCTTAAGGATCTATTTGGAGATAAAAAAATTAAAATTATATCTCTTGATGAAAATGACCGTAGAAATTTAATAGCTATTTATAATTAACATTAAATGTTTTACGATTACTGCATATAACATAGCGTAACAGCTCCGGGCGCTCCTCGCAAGCTGCGGTGCGTCCTCGACCCTTCGGCCAAATGGCGTTTTGTCACGCTTTTTGCATTCGCAGAAAACGCGCCAACCGCTAAAGCGGACACGCCACTTCGTTTACCCAAGACGTTAAACAAAATTGCTGCGCAATTTTGTTTAACGGGCAGCCGGCATTGCCGCTGTTTTCGGAAGATTGCTTCGCAACTTCGCTTAACAGCGGCTATACAAAATGCCCTCGGACGAGAAAACTCGCCTCGGGACACTATGCATAGCCGCCGCCCGTTATGGCCAACGCAAAAAAGGCTTTAATTACAAAGCATATTGAAAGAATTAGAATTTGAATATTATAATAGACAAGAACATTTATTAAATCTTATTATATTTCATTTCAACGAATAAATTTTAGAGTAACACGCTTTATTGCAGGTTCAGGCAACGTAACGTAGGATTTCAACTTCCGCATGGCTTTGTACGCTATTTTCCCCCATTGCCAGCACTTTTTCCGTTACCTGTTCGGATAGATAATATTCTCCACAATTATCACAAACATTTGCCGGCACTTGTTTAATAATTATAATAGTATCATCTCGTTCCAGAGTAACAGTAACTTTACCCTGTTTTGTTTTCCCGTTTTTACAAATAACGCGTTTCATTTGTTTTTTCTCCTTGCATTTTGAAAAGTATCTAAACCCTCTTTATACGCGCTAATTTCTTTTTATAAAATAACCGCTTTTTTTAAAACAAAAGGAACTTTCTTGTTGAAAAGAGTCTTTTTATTTAACTTTATCCTATGAAACAATATCAAGGAGTGAAAAAATGTATATAAAAAGATTAACTAAATTCGTTATAATATTAATCATTCTCTCCGTAGTTTTTACAGGGTGTTCCAAAGATAAAAAAGAGTCGTCAAAAACTCTGGTAGTGGGCATGGAACTGGCTTATCCGCCCTTTGAGATGACCGACGATAAGGGAGTACCCACTGGAATCAGTGTAGACTTAGCACGAGCTTTTGCCAAATACTTGAACCGAAAACTGGTGATAAAAAACATTGCATGGGCGGGTCTCATTCCATCGCTCAAAACCGGCAAAGTAGATATTATTATCTCCAGTATGACCATTACTGAAGAACGCAAAAAATCCATCGATTTTTCCGACCCTTATTCACGTTCCTATCTTTCTTTACTTATTAATAAAAACTCACCTGTGCAAAATATACAGGACTTGAATGTTAAGGGGCGAAAAATTGCTGTTAAAAAAGGAACTACCGGGCATATTTACGCTCAAAAAAATCTGCCTAATGCAGAGATTATGGTATTCGATAAAGAAAACGCCTGTGTACTTGAAGTTGTTCAGGGTAAGGCCGATGCCTTTATTTACGATCAGATGACCATCTATAAAAACTGGAAAAAGAACCGGAACACCACACGGGCTGTATTAAAGCCGTTTCAAAAAGACTTTGAGTACTGGGGCGCCGCCTTTAAAAAAGGAAACAATGAACTCCGGGAAAAAGCGAACGCCTTTTTTAAAGAGTTCAAAAAACAGGGTGGCTTTAATAAGCTGGCTGAAAAATACCTGAGCGATATCAAAAAAACATTTGATAAATTAAAAATTCCATTCTTTTTCTCGGCCTAGGTCAGCGTATAATGAAGAAATGGTTTTTTATACATTCATGTTCCCGCCCCTCTAAGACCGTGGTGTTTTTTAATTGGATACTTGTATCTTTTTTTTTAGCCGGTCTTTTTAGTTTTGCTTTTTATCAAGTACAATATAACTTTCAGTGGGCCGGAGTGTGGAACTACCGGATTAAGTTCATCCACGGCTTTTTAGTTACCATTTTGATTTCTTTCTTTGCTCTGATCTTAAGTGTTTTGATTGGAGTCTTTTTTGCATTGGGCCAAAAGAGCAAGTTTTTACCTTGGCGTTATTTGAGCCGTTTTTATGTTGAACTGATTCGGGGAACTCCCTTTTTGGTTCAGATATTGGTTTTTTTTTATGTGGTGGCTGATGCCTTTCAACTGGAAAACCGTTATCTGGCAGGCATACTAATTTTAGCAGTTTTTTCCGGTGCTTATGTATCCGAGATCATCCGTGCCGGAATCGAGAGTGTCAGCGATACTCAACTAGAGACCGCGCGTTCTCTTGGCTTTACCCGTTTTCAGACCTACCGTTACATTGTTTTCCCTCAGGTAATTCGCCGTATTTTGCCTCCTTTAGCCGGCCAACTGGCATCGCTTATTAAAGACTCTTCTCTGCTTTCAATCATCTCGGTACGGGAGTTTACAATGAACGCTCAAGAGGTCAACGCTTTTACTTATTCTACTCTGGAGAGTTTCATTCCGTTGGCGGTGGGCTATTTGATTTTAACCTTCCCCATATCCTACTTTAGTAAAAAAATGGAGAAGAGGTTCAGCTATGCAACTTAAAATACAGGGTTTAAATAAAAGCTACAATGGGCTTCCGGTTTTAAAAGACTTAAATATTTGTTTAAACCATGTACATGCCCCTGTCATTATCGGGCCATCAGGTGGAGGGAAAAGCACTTTATTGGAAATTCTGGCAGGCCTGATTATTCCGGATTCCGGAGATATTACAGTCAATAAACACCACCTCAATTTTAACGAAGAGAATCTGATACAATACCGCAGAAAATTCTCAGTGGTGTTTCAGGCATATAATTTATTTCCACACTGGAACGCTCTGGAGAACATTACTATGCCTCTGGAAAAGGTACACGGTATGGTTCCGGGTGAAGCTGAAGTAAGAGCCATGGAACTTTTAAAGCGTTTTGAGTTGCAAGACCATTTTCACAAACAACCGGCTCAGCTATCAGGTGGCCAACAACAACGCGTTGCCATTGCCCGCGCAGTTTCCACCAACCCTGAATTCCTTCTTTTTGATGAACCCACGTCAGCATTGGACCCGGAGTTTACCGCGGAAGTTTTGGATGTAATATTAGAGCTTCTTATGGATGGAACTGATATCATTGTGGTTACACATGAAATGGGTTTTGCCCGTCAGGTTTCCGACCACCTGATATTTATTCACGATGGAAATATTGCCGAAGAGGGAGAAGCATCAAAAATATTTGAAAATCCAAAGAGCCCTGAGCTGAAGAAATTTTTAGAGAAAATTTTGAAGTATTAAACCGTGATTTTTACCAACAAGGGAAAGTAAGCTAGGCAAAAGGTGTTAAATGTAACGGGAAAAAACATTTGTACTATTGTTCTGTTTATTATTGTATTGTCTAATGTTTATAATAAAGTATGTATGGGTTGTTTTGCTTTTTATTAATCAAGAGGGCTTTTAAGATTTCTCAGTGCAGGATTAGTAACTTTGGTATAAATCTGCGTTGTTCTTATATCTTTTTGCCCAAGTAATTCTTGACCATAGCGGATATCCATGCCGTTCTCTAACAAATGAGTAGCGAAAGTATGCCTTAATGAATGAAACGTTGCGCATTTTTTCTTCATGACATTAGGATAATACACTATAATTATTTTCTGTCAAGATATTTACACCGTTTTCAGCAGCAATAAATTTGCCTCATCCTTAATTCTGATTTTTTAATAGCTTTTTTAAAACCCTTTCCAAGGCCGCACTTGCAAAATACCTTCGGTCGATTAAACTCGCCTCGGGACACTAAGTTTTGCCGCCGCCCGTTGTGTTGCATTTGGCGGCAACTGTCCTGACACATAGGGAGAAATAAGGAAATTTTGAAAATAATATAATATAGCTTCACAAAATTCAATTTTACTAACTGCATTAAGTAGAAAAAACAAAAAATACGATTGCTGGTGCTGTCTTAGACAGATTAATTTACAATTCACGCAGAATAAAACTAAATGGAGAAACTATCAGGAAAATATACGGTAATGATCTGATCAATTTAGGCTGCAATCATTTACTTAAAATTAACAAGCGGTTTCGCAGCAAAATGGCATGGTTTAAAACGGAAACACTGATATAGTTTGACAGGAATTTGCGCACGGGATACTCTTTCTCGCCCATGAAAAAAAAGCAAGCTTCATATTAGCTTGCTTTTTTATTTTAGAAATTCGTTATTTTATACGTTTTAATGTTTTAACGCGTTTTGCTTTTCTGCCGCTTGTATGAAAATACCGGCGTAATTTCAACGTGTTTTGAGTCACAGAAAGGATTTTAAATATCCGTTTTCTGTTTCTTTTTGCAGATTTAAATTGTAATTCATCACCTTTAACCCGCCATTTTCCGTGGTCTTTCACTTTTTTGCTGTCTTTTGAAACCGCTTCATAAGTTTTGTCGGATTTGATAATTAAAACATCATTGCTGCTGTAATCCCATTCACCTACGAAATCAGCTTTGCCGCCGCCGTTTCCGCCGCCTCCGCCACAGGCAATAAACGTTGTTAATACTAAAACTAAAATTAAGAATTTAACTAAAAGTTTAATTTTTTTATTCATAAACACCTCCGTAATTACTAATATTTATTATGCATTTTTCCGGTATATAGTCAAGATTTATTTTATTAACGAACTAATCATTTCTTAATAAAATATTAAAAAATAATTTTTAATTGAATTAATAAAATTTTAATAAAGGGTATATAATATTGAAATATTTGTGTGAATAATGGTTTTATAGATTTTACTTGATTTGTTTCTTTTATTAAATTTACTACGATTATTATATTCCAGAAAGGTAAAATTTAAAATGAAAAAAACTATCCCATTGACTGTGCAAACGGATAAGTTTGAGCCCGGAAAAATTTATATTCATCCAAATGACGGTTATGATTTACGCTTGTTTAGTTTAAACTACCAATTGCCTGTGTTTTCCAATTGTTCAGCTGAAGAGTTTAACACGGGTGAGGGAGATAATGAAATTTTTGATATCATTTTAAGCAATGACCAGCCGAAAGGTAAGATTAAAATGAATCATAAATTCTGGGAAACTCTTGATAAACCGAATGAAGTCGTTGTAATTAATAACAAAGACCGGTTATTGGTTTTAAAATTCAGCTAGTTTTATTCTTATAAAATGTCATTGCTAATGTGCCAATAAAACCAAATGATAATACTATTATCTTTACTTTATTATTATTTATTAAAAAAATTACTGACATTAGTATCATTAACCACATTACACTTATAGATATGACACGTTTTTTTAAGGTGAAACCATGTTCACGGAATGATTTAATATAAGCACCGAGTATTCTATGATTGTTTAACCGGTTATATAAACGGGCAGAACTTTTTAAGAATAAGAAAGAAGAAAGTAGTAGAAAAGGCGTTGTGGGTAAACCCGGTACAACAATGCCAATTATTCCAAGCCCTAAACTTATTAAACCTAAGGCTGCAAGAAAGATTTTTTTCATTATTTTTTAATTTTTTTCAAGCCCGATAAATGCGGTAATGCTTTTTTCCGGTGTCATTATATTTGATTCGTTTATTGTAATACCAATTTCTCCTGAATCAATAAATTCGAGTATTTTAGGTTGGCTGTTTAATTCTATATCTCCATACCCGGGTGAAAACCGTCTTGTTAATTTATAACCCTGTAGAGACATTCCTCTATCAAGAATTCCTTGTATATAATTAACAGCTTCCTCTACGGTTTCCGAAGCATAAGCATCGAGAATTACAGCTTCGCTCATTCTTCCTTTTTTCATATCGGTTTCTACTTGTTTGGATATTTCACTGCCTATTGTTGCTGCTAAAATAACCACGTTTGTACTGTTTTTCAACAAATCAAAAAGGCTTTTTGATGTTATAATTAAGGTTTTATCTATAATGATTTTCCGTGTTTTTTTTTCTTTTATTAGCTCAAAAGTTCTAATATCGTAAATCCCGGAAGTTTTTAGATATTTGCTTCCCTGGGAAATTATTTGGTCAATTTTATTTTCAACTCTAGGTGTTATTTTTGTTTTATACTTTTTACCCAACCTACGGAATATTGCTTCTTTGGGTGTCTGGATGTGAAAATCCTTGAATATTTTTTTAGGCATATTTTTTTCCGATAAGAATCTTTTTAAGCTAGTGAATGTTATGCTGTAAGTTATAACCTGAAAAATAAAAGCAACCGGAAAAAATATTCCGGTTACTATGTATTTTAAATTTTATTTACTTTTTTTCATTCCAACCCAAACTTTAAACATCTCAACGCGTTCAATAGGATTATCTCTTCCGTCTCTTCTAACCTGAGCGATTGTATCAACAACGTCCATTCCATCAATTACTTTAGCAAAAACCGTATATTGAGAGTCGAGGCCGGGAAGCCTTCGTAAACAGATATAGAATTGGCTTGAAGCAGAATTTAAATCATCACCTCTTCTAGCCATTGCAACGCTGCCTCTTTCATGTATTAAATCTGAAATTTCAGCATCAATGTTAAAACCAGGATCACCTGATCCGTCATTCATTCTATTTTTATCTCTTGATAAAATATCTCCGCCTTGAATAACGAAGTTAGGCACAACTCTATGGAATGACGTTCCGTTGTAAAAACCTGAATTTGCAAGCCGTTTAAAATTTGCGCAGGTTTTTGGAGCTTTGTCAGGGAAAAACTTAATTTTTATCATTCCGTAATTTGTTCTTATATACCCGATTTCTCCGGGTTTAACCGGTGTAAACGGTAGTTTTTTAACTTTCTCTTTTAGTTTTTCAATATCTTTTTGTGATATTTTAGCAGCTTGTTTACGTTGGTAAGGGTCATTGCCCCCGTTTGATTTACTGCAATTAAAAAGGAAAAGCAAAATTAATATAAAAATTAAAGTAAGTGTTTTTTTCATTTTTATTCTCCATGTTTAAATTAGGTTAAAAATAATAAAAAGCTTAAAATATTTAAATGTTTTTAACAGGTTTAGTAATAGATTTGTTATTCCCCGGCAGTTTTTATTGTTTCATCGGCTAATCCGGGGATTTCAACACCGAAATGACTTTCTAATAAACCTTTATATCTGGGGCTGGTTTGTAAAGGATAGAAACCCGGTTCATTTAGAAAGTGTTTTTCAAGGTTTAATGCCCCAACCTGATCAAGATCGAGAGTAGTTTTAACATCGATTAAAGCTTGTTGAGGTTTTCCGGCAGATGCATAAGTTAAAGCTCTAACATAATAAGATTCCGGATATTCACCAAGTTCAACGCTTTTTTCGGCATCAGCAACAGCGTTGTGAATCTTTTCAACCCGGAGGTAGTTAATGCTTCTATGGCAATAAAAAATATAATCATTGGGAGATATTTCTATTGCTTCAGATAAATCTTGTATCGCCTGTTCATATTCACCTTTGCTTTGATAGCAGTATGCTCTCCCAAGCAGGGCTTCAGATTTCACTGTGGCTTGATTATAAATTTTTGTATATTCATCAATGGCTCTATCCCATAACTCAAGCGAAGAGTAAATATCCGCTCTCATGAATAATAAGTCAGTGCTTTTTCCTTGATACATTATCGCCATGTTAACATCACTTAATGCTTCGATATAGTCACCGTTGTTTAAGTTTACCGCGCAGCGTGATATATAAGTTTCGGTATCAAGCGGGTGATTGTTGATTATGCTTGTATAACATCTTTTAGCCTGGTTTAATTCTCCTAGGCGTTTGTAAAAATCAGCAAGTATATATAACGCGTTTTTATCTTTTGGCCGGAGTTCAACAGCGCGTTTAAAGAATTCTATTGCACCTGCATAATCATTATGGTTCATGTATTCATTGCCTTTATCCAACAGGGCTGAAATATCTTTTTTGTTTTTTCGTATTATGTAATTTTTTTCACTCATTGTCTATAAACCATTAACTAAAATAACTTTAATGTAATTATCGGCGAATAAATATAGTTCTGGTAAAAAATTATATAAAAAACAGTTTAATTCGTTTCTCTTGTATGCCTATAAAAATTATACCGTATTTTAAGTATATTGTAATAAAAATTTTATAAAAAATAACTATATTTATTAAATAAACTTGCAAAATAAATAATTTTAGCAATTTAAGCAATTATTAAAAAAAGATATTGAATTCTTTTAATTTTTATGCTAGAAAAACCTAAATTATAGATAAAGAGGGATGATATGATACCTAAATTTTTTGGTCAATTTTTATTGGAAAGACGTATAATTGATGTAGGGCAGTTAACGAGAGCAATTAAATATCAAGAAGAGCAGAAATTGAGATTAGGCGAACTTGCAGTAAGAGAAGGATATATGACACAAGCAGAAGTAGACCAAATCCGTAATGCGCAAAAATCTACTGATAAATATTTCGGAGAAATTGCTGTTGAAAAATTAATCTTAACAACCGACCAATTAAAAAAATTAATTACTTTGCAAAAAAACAGTCACGTTTATTTAGGAGAATCGCTTGTTCATTTAGGTATATTATCTCAGGATGAAATAAAAAAACAATTAGACAATTTTAAAGAAGACCAGAAAGATATTGACCAACAGGAAATAAAAGTAACGATTAATCATCCCAAAAAAGAATACTTTTTTCACTTTGTTGACCTTACTGTTAAACTACTTCGAAGGGTAGCCGGTGTTGAGGCAAAAGTAGGGGATATGCAGGTCGAAAAAGAAAAAGCAGCCACGAATTATATAACTTCAATTATTGAATTTTCAGAAGATTTATCATTAAAATTTGCTATCGGTTTAAATGAAAAAGTAGCGAAACTTATTGCCAGAGAATTTCTGGAAGAAGAAATCGAAGACGTAGGAATGATTACTGAAAATGCAGGAGAATTTTTAAATATAGTATGTGGAAATATTTCTACTAAACTCCAGATACTTGGATTGAAAACTCAAATATCCGTTCCAAAATTAATTAAAAATACCGAAATGGATGAAATTGCATTTCAACCTAATGAGAAGGCCCTTCATTTTCCTCTAGTTACTACGGATGGAAATTGTGAAGTTTTACTAATTATAAAAGATATTGATTCTGCTCAAGCGGGTAATAAAAAACGCGTTTTAATTGTAGATGATTCCAGAAGTGTTGCATATAAATTAACCAAAATAGTTGATAGGTTGACTGATTTTGAAGTAATCGGCCATGCCCAAAACGGGAAAGATGCCTTAGCCATGTTTAAAGAGCTTAAACCGGATTTAGTTACAATGGATATTGTTCTTCCAGATAAAACCGGCCTTGAAGTTATTAAAGATATAAAAGCTGTTGATGCGGATGCAAATATTGTAGTTATTTCAAGTGTAGGCGGAGGCCAGGATAAATTATTTGAGGCGATCCAATCAGGAGCTAAAAATGTTATTGTTAAGCCTTTTGATGAGAACACGGTAAGGGAAATATTCATACAGAGTGTGTAATACATTGAATAAAGAGCAAGAAAAATTTTTTAAAGTTTTTGTAGCAGAAACTCAAGATATTCTTTCTGAAGTAAGTGATGATTTGCTTGAACTTGAAAAAAATACTTCAAGTAAAAGTATTATTAATGCATTATTCAGGCATTTACACACTTTAAAAGGAAATGCATCACTTGACGGATTTGAAAAAATAACAAATGTTGCTCACATAATGGAAAATATTTTTGATAAGGCCAGAGATGAAAAATTAATAATAAATTCCAATATGGTTGATATTTTATTTGAAGCTCTGGATATTCTGGAAATGCTGTTGGACGGGCTGCTATCTGGAGAGTATCAAAATATAGAAGTTAGTGAAATTATTGATTCATTAAATGAAATATTAGCTTCAAATCAACTTAGCAAGGTAATTGCCCCTGAAAAATCAATTGTTGGCGGCGTCAGGCTTTCTTCTGCTAAAAAGCAGGAACTTTCAAATTTGTTAAAAGGGGATATTAAATCATATCTGCTGGATTTAACATTTACTAATGAAGTATCTGGTGCGTTAAATACTTTTATTATAATTAATAACCTTAAAACTCTCAGCAACGCAATTATATCAAGCCCGCCTGAAAAAGAACTTCAAAAGATAAAGCAACTTGCAAAAAGTCAGATTTTAGTTCTTACATGTAAATCGAAACCGGAATTAGAAAATGCTGTAAAAAGCAACTGTGAAACTTCGGTAATTATTGAAATAGGTTTGGACAAAATTCCCTCCGAAGAAATGGAACTTGATAAAAAGTCTATTAATAAATTCGTTTTGGAACAAGAGC
>CALGPD010000297.1 GCA_937960625.1 uncultured Spirochaetia bacterium
CTATAATAGTTGCCACAGTATCGTGTATTTACGGTTTGGGTTCCCCGGAAGAATATAGAAACCGGGTGCTTTTAATTAAAAACGGTTTAGAGACAACGAGAAAAGATTTCCTATTAAAATTGATTGATATGCAGTATGAACGAAAAGACGCGGAATTTGAAAGAAGCACGTTCAGAGTTAAAGGGGATATTGTTGAAATACACCCGGCGTATTCCAAGAATACTATCCGTGTTGAGTTTTTTGGAGATGAAATTGACAGAATAACCGAACTTGAAGCAGTATCGGGTAAAAAAGTAGAAGAGTTAGAAAGGACATTAATTTATCCGGCTAAACACTTTCTTACATCAAAGGGAATAATTAAAACAGCCCTTAAAAATATTGAGGAGGAACTCTCTGCCAGATTAACTGAGCTTAAAGCTGATAATAAACTACTTGAAGCTCACCGCCTTGAATCCAAAACGCGTTATGACATGGAAATGATAAATGAAATAGGGTATTGTAACGGAATTGAAAATTATTCCCGACATTTGACAGGAAGGAATGAGGGCGAACGGCCTGCGGTTTTGCTTGATTATTTCCCTGAAAATTTTATAACTTTCGTAGATGAATCTCATGTAACATTGCCGCAAATCCGGGGAATGTACAACGGTGACAGGTCAAGAAAACAAAACCTCGTTGAATATGGTTTTCGCTTACCCTCAGCACTGGATAACCGTCCTCTATATTTTGAAGAATTTGATAAAATGATTGATCAAAGCGTATTCGTTAGCGCTACTCCCGGAGATTATGAGCTTGAACATTCGGAGCAGGTTGTTGAACAAATAATCAGGCCAACAGGGTTAATTGATCCGGAAATAGAAATAAGGGCATCAGAGGGACAGGTTGACGATTTAATCACGGAAGTGAATAAAAGAGTAGAACAAAACCAGCGTATAATAATAACTACGCTTACGAAAAAAATGTCGGAAGACTTATCACAATATCTTTCCGAACTTGGTATAAAAGTAACGTACCTTCACAGTGAGATTGAAACAATAGAACGCGTTGAAATTCTAAGGGATTTACGTATGGGAGAGTTTGATGTTCTCGTTGGAATTAACCTCCTTCGCGAAGGAATAGATTTACCCGAAGTTTCTCTTGTTTGTATACTCGATGCTGATAAAGTGGGTTTTTTACGAAGCACTCGTTCGTTAATTCAGATATCAGGGCGTGCGGCAAGACACGTAAACGGAAAAGTTATAATGTATGCTGACAGGGTTTCGGATGCTATGCAGCAAACAATAGATGAAACTAATCGGAGACGCAGCATTCAAATTAAATACAACGAAGAAAACGGAATAACTCCAAAAAGCGTTGAAAAAGCAATTGGTGATATTTTGGAGCGTAGATATAAAGCTGAAGAAGAACTTGAAACTGATTTTGATTTTGAAGGTGTTAAAACCAAATATAACCTTAAAATACGGGAAGATTTGATTGCTATGGTTGAGGAGCTGGAAAAGAAAATGTATGAAGCAGCAGAAAACCTTGATTTTGAAAAGGCGGCTAAGATACGCGATGTTATGAAAGATTATAGAAAAAAAATTAGAGCGTAATCACACATTATAACCGGGCATGAATACAGGAATTTTTCCGTTGTCATTTGGAAATTTAATTAATTCCTCTGGTTTATGAAATTTTTCATACTTTTTACAAAACATTGAGTTAACCCTAAGAAAATATTCAGAGGGAAGCGTTTCCATTATCTTATTATATTTATTTCCTATTTCAAGCATAAAAGATTTATAACTGCTCATGTTTTGTTCTTTAATCTCATATTTTTTATAGATAAGTTCTTTAATAAACTTATTATACTTTTCAATAGCCTGCTCATGTATATAAATCTTTTTATCAAGTTTAAGCGCGACGCCTAAAACAGTTACAATGAAAAGAAGCACTGAAACAACACTAATTAAAACGTTTATATTATGCCCGGAAAAACCAAGGTTGTTGATTAAATACTTTTTGTTTATCAATGAAAACGTTGTAATTATTAAAGCAAATACAACAGTTGCAGACCTTACCGCGACATAGAATAATCTATACTTTTTAATAAGTTCCTCATGAACTTTTAGTATAAGCCCGCTTTTAAAATTAATATAATCAACGTGTTCTTTTAATCTCTGTTTCACGGAGTAAATTATAATAAAGTTAATGTTTTAATGAAAGCGTATTGAATAGTTTTAACTTTTTTTTAACTTGATATTCTGCTCGTTGAAATATTGTTTATGCATAATTTTTTTGAATAAAAATAAAATATGACTTTACAAAATCTGCGTAAGATACTATAAATATTAAAGGAAATCATATTTAGAATAAGTTTCCCGGTTATAGGTATGATGAAAGAAAAAAGAAAAGACACACGTGAAAAAACCCTCTGGAAAGTGAATATAGTTGAAAATAAATTTGAAGAATTTATCGGATACCTTATGGATTTAAGTACCGGAGGCGCAAAATTTTATATTGACAAGCATAGAGCAACAAAACTTGGCGCATTTTTTAAAATAAAAGTAACCCCGCCTTATGAAATTGAGCTTGCAAATAAAATAATGGAAGTCGAAAAAGTATGGGAAAGGGAAACTCATTTCATTGAAATGGGCGTAAGGTTTACCGACCAAAATCAGGAAGATTTTGAATATCTTGAAATACTACTCGAAAAATTTAACGGTGACAAATGCCTAAACATAGAAACGGAAATCATTCCTTAATAATTAATAGTCTTTTTATAGCCTAAACCAAATCAAAACGTTTTAATTTCCTGTAAAGTGTACGCTCTGAAATTCCAAGAGCTGCTGCTGTTTTAGCACGGTGGCCGTAATATTTTTCAAGTAGTTTTTTTATATGGTCTTTTTCGATTCTTTCAATTGATGTTTCCGAAGTAACTTGAGGCAGTTCATTATAATTCTTCTTAACTTTAATTAAATTCCCGGGTAAATATTCCGGAGATATTTCAATATCGTTACATAAGATTACGCACCTCTCGATAACGTTTTCAAGCTCCCTTACATTTCCCGGCCAGGAATAATTCATCAAAATATCCATTGCCTCATCAGTAAATCCGGCCATATTTTTTCTGAATTGCTTATTAAATTTGTTAATAAAATAAGAGGCTAAAACTGGAATATCTCCCGGCCTTTCTGTTAACGATGGTAGATTTATTGTAATAACGTTTAAACGGTAAAAAAGGTCTTTTCTAAAACTATCCTGTTCAACTTCCTTTTCAAGGTTTTTATTCGTTGCTGATAATATTCTAATATCCGTCTTATGAGTCTTGGTTCCGCCTAAACGCTGAAATTCCTGGCTTTCGATAACGCGTAAAAGTTTTACCTGCATATGCAAAGGCAAATCTCCAATTTCATCCAAAAATACAGTGCCTCCGATAAAAGCTTCAAAAATTCCAATTTTCTTTGAATTTGCCCCTGTGAACGCACCTTTCTCATACCCGAATAGCTCAGACTCCATTAAATTTTCAGGGATTGCTCCGCAGTTTAATGCTATAAATCCCTTTTCCTTACGGTTACTTTTCTCATGTACTCTACGGGCAACGAGTTCCTTGCCTGTGCCGGATTCTCCCTGAATTAAAACCGTACAATCAGTTGGCGCAATATTATCAATCAGTTGCAAAATTTCCACAATTTCCCGACTCGTTCCTATTATACCGTCTTCACCCTGTGGATTTTCAAGTTTTTCAACAACAGCATGTAAAGAACGGTTTTCTTCTTTCAATTGTTTTCTTTCGAAAGCATGATTTATAGTGTTCATTAGTTCATCGAGGTCACACGGCTTTGATAAATAGTCAAAAGCGCCGAGTTTTAAAGTATCTCTTGCAGTTTGTACAGTTCCATATCCGGTTAACATTATAACTTCAATTTCAGGATTAATCTTTTTAATTTCTTCTAAGGCATTTACCCCATCCATACCTTTCATGTTTATGTCTAATATTACTACATCGACTTCATTCTTTTTTAAAAAATCAAGAGCATCAGCTGCGTTAAAAACAGCGCAAGCATTTTCACCTGAACGTAAAAAATTCTCGCTTAAAATTTCCGCAAATGTTTTTTCATCATCAACAATTAGTATATTCAATCATTGCTCCTGATATAATCATCTTCATATAAATTTCTGTCGCCGATACCTTGTATGGGTAAAAAAACCGTTACAATTGTATATTCATCTTTTTTGCTTTTAAACGTAATTTCACCGGAATGTAAGTCTACTATCTCCTTAGAGATTGATAGCCCTAATCCTGTTCCAAGGCCGGTATCCTTGGTAGTAAAGAAAGGGTCAAATACACTTTTTTTATATTTAGCAGCAAGGCCTATACCGTTATCTCTAACTTGAACTATTATTTTATCCCTTTTCTTATCCAATTTAATAATAATTTTTCCTTTTTCCTTTTTAATCTCAATAGCATCAAAAGCATTTGATAATATATTAACGAAGAGCTGTTTTAATTTGTTTGGGTCACCGTTATAATATCCGATTTCATTACATTGTTCAATTTTAACGTTTTGGCTTTCTTTTTTCACCTGATGAATAGTTAATTCAAGCGCCTCCCGGATTAATTCATACAAATCCACCTGTTTGACTGTCATATCGTATTGACGGGAATAATCAAGCAAATTATCAATGATATTCTTACATCGGAATGCTTGTTCGGTTATAATATTTAAATAACGGGAGAATATAGGCTCACTTTGCGCACATTCATTATCTTTGTTTACTAATTGTAGTAATGATTGTGCACATGCTGTAATACTTGCAATCGGATTATTTATTTCGTGAGCAACGCCGGCAGCTATTTTACCAATGGTGGCTAACTTTTCTGCATGGCTCATTTGCTGCTGCAATTTTTTTTGTTTGGATGTATCAAAACCAATAATTAAAAAACCAACTTTTTCTCCGTTATCCTCATTTAATTCATAAATATCAAGAGAAATAGGAACAGTTTCACCTGACCGTGCCTTCCATTTTATTTCAAAAGTTCTCTCTCCCGGGCGGTTGGAATTACTAATTTTGTCTTTGAGTGTATTATAATCACGTTTATAAAAGAAATCACTTAAATGTTTATCCTTAAAATCGAATTCTTTCTTATAACCCAGTATTCTCTTTGCGCCTTCATTCACGGTATGAATAAATAAATCATTATCAACAATCATAATGATGTTATGAACAGCAGTATGAAGTATATATTTTGGAAGGTCAAGTTTATCCGCAATCTTACTTTTAATACTATTCTTAATGAGATTTTTTACGTTCCTGAAATAAGCTAATGTACGGATTCTTTCTAATGCCTTCTTTATATAAATTAAAAGCAATAAAGGGTCGATTGGTTTTTCAAGAAAGTTATACACTCCGGCATTAAATGCCTTAAATAAGTTCTTCCTATCATCCGAATTAATGATTAATATAATTTCAACACTGAAATTTATCTCTTTTATATTCCGAATTAATTTCTCCACATTACCTTCAAAATGTTCTGAATCTACAATAACAACGAGAATATCATTATTTTCAATATTTTTTATAGCATCCTGAACTTGATTACTATAATAAATTTCATATCCGTTTCCGGATAAATGTTCACTGATTTGGCGCTTTAATTTCTCATCTTTTTCAATAACTAATATTTTATCCGTTGCCATAGTATAAAAAAATAATACTTTTTAATGTTATGGTAAATGTTAAAAAAGGTAAAGAGGGAAATTTGAACTATAATACAGGATGCACAAATAAATGATAAATTCTAAAAATACCTCTATCAAAATATTTATGAAGTGAAATTATAAACGGATAATTACCTACCCGTTTCTGAATTAATTTATTCTTATGGAAAGAATTAATAAAATTTTGAATTGGATTATGCATTTCGGGTTTAACCTCAATTACATTTATTAAAAAAGTATCAAAGTCGCTTATAAATTTTGATGCATTCGCCATAAGAGAAGAAATTGTATCAGGTGAAGTAATTTTGCTGAAATTTATTTTGACTTCTTCAATTCCCGTTGATTTCCTACGGGCTATTATATCGAAATGCTCATCGGATGAATATTCAATATGATATTTTATCCCCAATGATGTTTTGAAAAACTTTTTCATTTTTTCGTTTACTGTAATTTCATCGTAATCCGAGTTTTCCATAAGCCCGAAAGGTTTACGTTCATGAATATACCTTACCATGTTGAGAACATCGAAAACAGTTTCTTCTTCAAATTGCATCCCGTCTAAATAAGACAACTTTACAGGCGCTTCATTTAAATAATCGCTTACAGTGCTTGAAGAAGTAAAATCATCATATCCATGAATTTGCTCTGTTTGGGCTATTTCATCTTCACCGGTAAAATATGAAGGCCGGGTTATTTCGATTTCGGCCTGGTCTTCAACTATTATCTCCTCATCAAAACCGTCAGACTGTTCTTCAAGTTCATCTAAAGTTTCTAATTCAATTCTTATATCACCTTCATCTACATCGGAAAAATCCGAATCAGAATCAATCTCTATTTCATCAGTTTCACTAAATATATCGTCATCCTCAACATCCTGCCGGTCTCCAGCAAAAGTGTCAATATCTTCATCTATTTCATCAGTTTCAATTATATCAGGCTCTTGTTCTGAAACTTGATTTTCATCGGAAATTAATTCAACTTTCTGAAAATAATCATCAGATAATGTATCTCCCTCTTCTATTTCAGTACGCTCAGGTTCAGCTTCATCCCAATAACCTTCTTCTTCAAAGCCTTCGCTTTGTAAAGTTTCAACCTGCTCTATATCTTCTTCTTGAATTCCTTCCTGAAATTCCCATGAACCTTCAACACCCATATCAAGTTCTATTTCCAGTTCAATATCATCTTCGCCTAAAACTTCAAAATCTTCATGCTCAATATCTTCTGCCTCTTCGATATTACTTACTGAAATATCATCTTTTTCATCAAAAGTTAAATCTTCATCTTCAAATCCGTCTTCTACAATTTCCACATCAGATACAATATCATCATGTGAAATTATTACATCATCTTCTTCTTGAATAGAATCATTTTGATTAGAAATTATATTATCTGACGGGCTCTCCCCTCCTGCGCCGGGCATTTTCTTTTCATCAACTATCGGATAAACGGTTCTATTTTTACTCTCGGTAACAGTAACGAGTTCATTTTCTGGAATTTTTTCTTTTATTATTGGAAAACTTTGCACTACACTTTGTTTATACTTTTCAGTTTCGGGTTGAACATCGATTTTTTGGATTTCCTCTTTTACAGGAGCTTCAGGAGAAAAAATTATATTCTGTTCATCTTTTTCCGAATTTTCAAGAATATCACTTTCATCAAGCGTCTCAATTTCAGGTTTAGTCATTTTTTTATCAGGTTCGGAAACAGCTAATTCTTCTTCAATCTCTAATGCATTTTCGTTGTCTGTAAATCTATCCTCATCGTTAGAAGGTATTTCAAGTTCGTTTATTGATGTTTCATTCTCATTATCTGCCAACTCTTTTTCCTGAACATCATCAATTTCTTTTTCAGCGGCTTGTTCGTTGTCATCAAATATTAAATCATCATCATCAATAATAAATTCTTCATCATCAAAAATGCTGTCCATATCATGAGTTACAGTTTCTTCCGGTATGTTTTCATGTGTATCCGTTGTTTGAGAGGATAATTCAATATCTTCTTCTTGAACAACTTCCTGTATTTTCCCTTGATCAGAAACATTTATTTCATCTTCAACTAGTATTTCTTCATCTGAAACCGGAATTTCTTCTTTATCTTTTTCTATTACATCGGATGCACTCTTTTCATCCGTTATTATTTCCGGTTCTTCTGAAACCAATTCCTGACCAAATTCAGACTTAACCGGTTCATCCGGCGCTGCTTTTAAAGAAGGGTCATCGAGTTCTTCTATGGTTAACTCTTCAATCTCTTCAGTTTCTTCTTCTTCCATTTCAGATAAATCTTCTTCAACGAGTTCAATATCATCATCGTAAAAAATATCATCATCCTCTGAAGACGGAATTTTTTCTGGAATTATTTGAATATCTTCTTCATCTTCAAACTCCCTTTCATTAGGAAGAGCATTTTTTGTATCATCTATAACTTTATCAGTTGGCTGAACAGTTTTTTCAGCGCTTGCTGATTTCCTATGCATTTCACTTTGTAATTCTTGAATTGTATTAACATCATCAAGTTCTTCTTCAATTACAAAAGCCTGCTCCATTGCTTTTTCTTCATCAAAATGAATTTCTTCGTGAGTATTAAATTCATCGGCAGTATCTTTACCGCTTGCGTCTTCAAGGCCGGCTTTATCAACAAAATCATCATTGTCTTCAGAAACAAGTTCGGAATCTAAGTATTCTATTTCATCTTCATTTATTTCTTGAATTTCCTGTTCTTCTTTTACTTGAGTTGTTGTTTCAACATGAGCATCCGAAGATAAATCTTGAGTTTCCCGTACATCAGATTCACCGGTTTCAACGATATCAATCTCAACTTCTAATTTACCGCTTTGGAGTTTTTCAGGTATTTGTTCTTGCGTGGTTTGAGAAGTTTCTGTTCCGTTAACTTTATTAATAAAATTAATTAAACCGTCCTGATCTGTTATTTCAATTTCATCATATAAATGTTTAAATAATAATTTGCCTTTTTCGGTTTTAATATTTTCAAATATTTCTAGGAAAAAACCCATACCCGAAGTTGAACTAACATTATTAACATTATCAAAGTTAAAAATTATGTCCGTTCCCTGTTTGATCATGTTATTGCATTGTTCACGGATACTCATAACCGCAGTACTATTTACCTCGCCTGATAACTCAAATGTATGTGAATCTTCTTTAACAGTTTTTTTATTTGCTTTATTTTTTTCTAAAATAATATCAATATTTTTTAATAAAGAATTTTCATTTTTTATTTTAATTGATTCATCATTATAAATAAAATAAAGTTTCCGTTTTACAGCTTTAGCCTCTTCAAGAACTTTGTAGAAAAATCCTATTCCTGATGAAGAACTTACAACTTGAACATCATTAAATTGAAAACCAATTGAAAAGCCGTTTTCCAATGAATTAAAAACACTTCCGCGTATTTCTGCTAAGGTCTTGCTATTAACTTCAGGGGGTAATATATATACTTTAAAATCTTTCTTTTTTGCCATATCACTTCTCAGTAAAAATAGGATAAATTCTAAACCTGTAATTTATTTGAATAAATTTCATTCCTTATCAGTATTTTCGGCGTCAAGTATTACTAAATTAAATTAAAACCTATATTGCAATGTTATTTCATACAAAAAAAATCTATTTTTCACTTTAAATTTATATTAATACATAATTTACATTTATAACACAGGTATTCTAAAAAATATATAAAATAAAAAAAAGCCTCAGCAAATATTAAAAACTTATATACAAAATAAATATCAATAAAAAAATACTACTATTTCAATTCAAAATATTATAAAAAAAAAGAAAATATTTTTATTATCTTGAATATTCAATTATAAACTATATAATATTAGGGAATGAGCAATTTTAAAAAACTTTTAGAAATCATTAAACACGAAAAAGACGTTTATATTCAACCGCATAATTTCCCTGACCCGGATGGAATTGGTGCTGCTTTTGCTTTATGTGAATTGATAAAATTACACGGTGTTAATGCTACAATCTATTATTTCGGCACTCTTCAACGCTCAATAATGGTATCAATGATTGAAAATATGGACATTGACATTCATGCAACTGAAACTCCTGTTCTTAATGAAAACGACCCTGTAATAGTAGTAGATTGCAGCCCGAGCAACAGTAATGTAATGAATTTGGGAGGGAAAATAGTTGGAGTTATTGACCATCATGAATTTATTACTGATATTGATTATCCGTTTACTGATATCAGGCCTGATGTCGGTTCAACCTCAACTATAATAGCCAGTTATTATTTTGAACTTAACATTGAACCAAAAAAAGACGTTGCTACTGCACTTGCAGTAGGATTAAATATAGATACAGGATATTTAACGAGAAAAATAACCAAATTTGACCTGGAGGTTTATTCTAAACTCGTTGATTATATTGATATAGATACAATGAGGTTTATAATAATAAATAACCTTGAAATAAAAGACCTTGAGTATATCCGCATTGCTCTGGATAACTATAGAACACGCAATGCTTTTTTAATGGCTAATGCCGGAGATAATCAGGAATCCAACTTTACAGGAATAATTTCAGATTTTTTTCTCTCAATTAAGGAAATTGACTTTGTTGTAATTTATACCGTTATTAACTCCGGTATAATATTATCCGTAAGAAATCTTAAACCTGAATGGAATGCGGCTAAAATAGTGCAAAGTGCACTGGAAGGCTTAGGCACAGGAGGCGGACATAAACATATGGCAGGGGGGTTTATAAAATTCGCGGATACGGTGCAGCCAATTGATGAAAAACATTTATTTGAAAAATTCTGCAAGGCACTTTATCCTGAAGAAGAATAAAAACAGATATAAAATAAAAAATTATTAATGTTTAAAAAAAACATAATTCCATATGATTTCGTTGTTTCTTTTTGCTTTAATAAAAATTCTTCCCGTTCTTGAATAAATAATTGACAGGACTTTATAGCGGAATACATTTTTAACAATGCTATTATTCATCATAAAAATCAAATCTCCGGTCTTAAAGCCAGCCTTCCTTAAAGGAGAGTTTTTCGCCATTCGTTTTATAATTACTCCGGTATCATTTGCAAGCAAGCCGAACCGCCGTCTCGTTATTGGATTAATCTCTTCAACGTGAACATTTAAAAATGATCTATTTAAAGGTTCACGGACTATTCTAACAATTATTTTTTTTCTCTTATCATTGCGTATTACTGTAAAAGTTGCCCGTTCCCCTACTCTGGAATTAATTATTAATTTCATATATTTAAATACACTTACTATTGGAATACCATTCATTGCAACGATAATATCACCTGCTCTTATTCCACCTCTTTGAGCAGGGCCGCCAGGTATAACATTTTTAACCCTTATTCCATTATATTTTCCTGTATACTCATTTGGGTTTTGAATAGTTACGCCGAGATAACCGTTGCGCTCAATACTTCCATGGCGGATGATTTGCGCAAGGTAACGTATTACCGTGTTAATAGGAATTGCAAAATTTATTCCAGATGATTGCCCTGAAGCTGAATGTATCCAGGAGTTTACTCCAATAACCCTTCCATTAATGTTAATAAGAGGCCCTCCGGAATTTCCCGGGTTTATGGCTGCGTCAGTTTGTATATAATTTTGAAAAACTCCAGTTGTATCTTCTGCACGGTTTTTACCGCTGATAACTCCAACAGTAAAAGTTCCCGTAAACCCTGAAGGATTACCAATAGCAATAGCCCAATCACCTACTCGTATTTTTTTAGAGTTTCCCACTCTTACTTCCGGTAAACGGCTCCCGTTTATTTTTAATACAGCCAAATCCGTTCCCGAATCAAATCCAATAATTTTTGCTTTATAAGTCCTGCCGTCAAAAAGCCTGACAAGAATTTTTGTTGATTTTTCAATTACGTGGTAATTTGTAACTATATATCCTCTATGGTCCACAATAAATCCGGAACCTATGCTTAAAGGCGCATTTTTCTTAACCGTATATCCGAATAGATTTCTATAAAAACTTGGTAAATCGGGCCTTACAAGTTTTAAACTGGAAGCAAAAGTCTGAATAGTAACAACAGCGGGCCGAACTTTTCTGGCGATTTGCCTGAACGCGTTTTGAACTCCCCTTGCAGAAGTATTGATAATTTTATATCCTCTATATGAACGCCTAGCAAATAAATCTTTAACGACCTTTATTTTTCCGGTAAATAATAATGTCATAAAAATTGTCAATAATATACATATAGCAAAGGCATTAAACATTGCCAGTTTTTTCGATTTAAGCCATTTCAAAACTATTACTCCGAATGAAATTAAAAATATCCCTAAAATATAACCCCTGAATAGAAAATTCCAATCAAAATGAAAAATTAAAAATTAAAAATAAATATAAAAAAAATAAGTATCCCATTGTAAATTTTACTAAAAAATCATATTCTAAAATTAGATTTAAAAGTAAAAAGGGAAAAAACATGAAAAAGTTTATAATTTTTATATTATTAATTTTGAATATAATTGTATCATGCGGTAAAAATGAAACGGATGTAAGAACGAGAGCAAGTATAAAAACTAATCCTGTAAAAATTATTGAAAGCAACGCACAAAAAGTTTGGCCTGTGGAAATAATTGGAAGATATCAAAATCAAACAAAAAATAAAAAAGAATGGTTTATAATAAAGGAAAATAAAAAGTTTGAATTAATTAAAATGGGATTAAAAAATGGAAAAATTATTAAAGCCAATTCCGCTCTAGTTAGAGGAGATTGGGTTGTTCTTAAAAAAGCTGGGCAAAGTGTTTTATTATTAAAAACGGTTAAACAAAGGCGTTATATGCGAATAATAAAGCAAGGCGGATACCGTACTCTCCAAAGTTATGAAAATAAAAAGCAAATATATTATCCAATTTCAAATGGAAATTCATAGCAATCAAAATAAAAAACGGTTTCTAACAGAAACCGTTTTTATATCAAGAATTTTTTTGGTTGGGAATTTATTCTGAACTTCTAGCATAGTACTGGCCTATGATGAAGCAATCTATTCCTTTTTTACGGATGCTTTCTAATTTAATAAAAGCTCTGTTTAATAATCTAAACTTATCCGTAGAATATACTTTATAAAAAAAAGTAGAAGAACTTTTAATTTCAACAATTTCAGCGTCAATACCCTTAAGTTTCAATGCTTTTACTCTTTTCATTGCATTAGCTTTATATCTAAAAGCCCCGATCTGAATTCTTAAAATCCTGCCGCCATTAATTTTGCTCTTTTTTTCGACTCTGTTCGCTGCAGGGGGCATAAATTTTAATTTTTCAGAATTTCCGTTCTGCCTGATTTTATCATTTGAAGGTTCACGGTTGTTCTCTTCATCGTTTATTCTAGAAGGTATTGAAGCTTGTTTCCCGGATTTTCTGTCAGGAGCAAGGTATATCACCTTCGCTTTTATTCTCGTTAATCCTTTTCGTATATATCCAAGAGATTTTGCGGCTGCATAAGATAAGTCAAGAACTCTTGCCCCGACATATGGGCCTCTATCATTTATTTTCACAACTATACTTTTATTATTTGATAAATTCGTTACTTTTACCACAGAACCTAATGGCAAAGTTTTATGTGCTGCAGAAAATTTATACATATTAAAAATTTCACCTGACGCTGTTTTTCTACCGTGAAATTTTTTGCCGTAATATGAAGCCACACCGTAGAAAACTTTTTCATGGGAATAAGAAAAAACAGCGCTGCTCATTAAAATAAATATAAATAATACTTTTATACTCTTCATTATAGCCACCTATCCAATTCGTTATACACTACATTTATCGATTTAAAATAAAAAAGATGAAGTAAAAAAAGTTTTTAGACGAATACGTTTATATAACCCGGAACAAAAAACTAAAATGTGTAGGAGGGGGATATCAGTGTTATCCTATGATGACTCGATTTCTCAATTTGTAGAGAAAAATCTCATTGCGTATATTGGAAATAAAAGACGTTTAATAGACTTGATTTACGATGCAATTAAAAGCTGCGGTTTTGATCCTGAAAATAAAAAGTTCACTTTTCTCGATGTGTTTGCTGGCACAGGCGTTGTATCCCGGTTGGCAAAAGCTTTAGGTTTCCGGGTAGTAACCAATGATTGGGAATACTATTCATATATAATAAATAAATTTTATATTGAAATGCAGGAGCATGAGGTCGATGAAATTTTTGAAGGGAAATTTGAACAAATTATTTCTTCGTTGAATATGTTAAAATCGCCTAAACAAGAATACATTGCAAAATTTTACTGCCCTTCAGATGACAATAATCCTGATACAAATAACGAGAGAATGTTTTATTCTAGAAAAAACGGTTTAATCATTGATGCTGTTAGAGAAAAGATTGATGAACTATATCCTGAAAATGAAAATAAAACAACGGAGAAAAAACGCGCTGCATTAATAGCATTATTGTTATACGAAGCGGCAACAAGGGCAAACACCTCCGGTGTATTTAAAGGTTTTCATAAAGGATTTGGAGGCTCAGGCAAAGATGCCTTAACCCGGATATTAAAAACGATTTCACTTGAAAAACCGGTTCTAATATCAAATAAATATAAAAATAAAGTTTATAAAAAAGATGCTCTTAAACTCGTTAATAAGTTTAAAAAAATTAAATTTGATATTGCATATCTTGACCCGCCTTATAACCAACATCAATAC